>JAHJLU010000723.1 GCA_018821745.1 Myxococcota bacterium
ATGAGTCGCTCCATTTTTCATTTTCAGACAATCAAAAATGTATCAGAGCGCGCACAGAGCCGCAAGGAAAGGAATCTTCAGTGACCCACCACCACTGAAGACAGCGCATGAGTTTTTCGCTATTTTCCCCAACTTACATGAAACAGTTTTTCCGTTTTTTTTTTGACATAATTTGGAATCCCAGACACTGAGCGTATCGCCGGGCCAAACCGCTCCAAAATAGGCATCTGATAACGGGCATTTTGTGTCACAACCCTCTTTTCTCGTATTTTTTCCGTCTATTACAGGGCGGGATTGTCGGGGACTACGGGACAAATACATTCAGGATCAAGGAGTTCAGGCCGGTACTCAAAGTGCATGGTGTCATAATGGTACCACTTGCCTCCCCAGATGAACCCCTCCCCTTCAAAGGCAGTGACGATCTCCACGGGGACTCGATTTTTATACACATCAGCGCCACGATCCCATCGCCAGTAATCACCGTATTTTGGATTTATATCAATGGCAATCCCGAAGCTATGGGCACTGAGCCGTGCGGTCCCGGCAACAGTCCGCCAATGATATCCTGCTGACCCCGTAAACAGCGCCCTGAATTTCATTTTTGGAGCGGTCAGCCCACCAAAAATCCGGGCCAGTCTTTCATCAATCGCGTTAATTGAAGAAACCCTGACCCGAATCCCAGCTTTTCCCACTGGGGGAGTGACTGATTTCAAATGTTTTATTACACTACTGGAGCGCTTTCCATAGATCGCGCGGAAAAACGACTCCACCCGCGCTCTCCCGGGATCATGATTTACCAGCGGGGGCGTCCCGTGTCGTCCCGGGGAGTAACACTGGGACATCATGGTCTTCAGATCAGGGTCTTCCAGACGCCTCTTCAATGACATATGATCACGGCCGCGGTCCCATATAAATCGCTCTCCGCTGATGAGGGTCAGGCCGTGGGCATCAATCGACCTGACCTGTGGGTATGCCCGTTTGATGCAACGCAGTCCGATGGGGACCACCGGGTCCTGGTGAGACGGCCGTACCGTGATCACTTTGCCGGGAGCATGCCTCACGGGTTCGGAGAGATTCTTCCCGGGGGACGCCACGGTGGCGGCAGAGCGCTTCTGGCCCCGATTTTTTCCCTGTGGGCCTGTGCACATGGACAAAACCAGCAGAGCAACAAATATAATCGACATCCTGACGTGCATCAATCAGGCGCTCCCTTGCGGAGCTTCCCTCCCCGTGCAGTCCCCCACAGGACACAATTATCAGAGGAACCGGGGACACTGAAGACATCCATGCCATGGTCAAAGGTCTGGATGAAAATTTCAAGTGTCCCGTCGCCGTCCAGATCCCCTACGGCCGGAGCGGCCGGAGCACCGCTCCCATTGCCGTTGTATCCGGGGTCCGGCAGTGGAATATCATGGAGGAGACTGCCATCCGCCGCGAGGATGACCAGATTTCCAGAGGACTCGACATCCGGGTCTCCATAGGTGGTAAAAAGGACCTCGGGAGAACCATCCTGGTTGAGATCAGCCACAATAGGTTCCGAGGCATACATGATCCATTTGCTGTGTCGATAATTGAACTTCCAGACAAAGTTCCCCTGTGAATCCAGACAGTACATAAACCCGTCGTTCAAGGAAACCACGATTTCCAGCGTTTCGTCACCGTGCAGATTGATGATGGCGGCAGAAGGAACCCCACCGGGCGGATACCACCCGTCGACGGAGATGGGATGCCCTCCGCGGGGGATCCCTTCCCACCCCTCTTTTCGCATGGCAGAGTCACTGCCGTCCCCATAGGCACCCTTGAGCACAAAGACGCCATAGGCCTGTGTCTCATAGGGCGTGTGCATTTCAATGTTGGGGATCCCGATGACTTCATTGCGCCCATCGCCATCAAGATCCGCCACGTGTGGAGGCGAGGCGGTCCACTGGAGCCACTCTGTCCAGTCTGGATGGGGCCACTCTCCCTCATGATCGTGATAATGGGCAGCCTCTACCTCGGGATCCGCCCACCGGATGAACTGCCCCCAGGTAAAGCGCTCCCCCGAAAACTCGGTGGCCCGGTTGGTGAACCAGGGGGAAGAATCAATGGCTACCCCATCATGGTCAAATGCCTGGATATGATGGTTGTCGTAGGTCGCGAGGATTTCCAGCTCCGGGTCATCATCAATATTCCCGATTCCCACATTCAATCCGTAACAACCGTACCCATGGTGCCCGTAGCCGTTGCGTTCGGCGTCATTGCCATCACCTGCCAGTGCATTATAGCGCGGCCATGCCGGGGAATGCCCCGAGGCAGGCTGATAGAGATTCCCGTTATAATCGAAAACGTAGACCTGGGATCCCCCGTCCTCTTCCTCATCGGTCTGGGTGGTCGTCACCACAATCTCAATGGTCCCGTCCCCGTCCAGATCCCCCGCGGACATGCCACGAATTTCCGGTTTGAAGGATGAATCATAGGCATCACGGGGAAAGCCGCTCTTTAAAACCAGCTCACCATTTCGCCATTCGTAGGCGATAACCTGTGCCCCTCGTCCCACAACAATATCCATAATCCCGTCGCCTTCGAGATCCGCTACCACATGGGGGGCGTAAACCCTGCCCTCCCCCTCGGTCCCCCTGGCCAGAAGATTCCCCTCATGGTCAAAGACAAATAGATCGTAATAAGCCGCCACCAGCTCCATTGTCCCGTCACCATCGAGATCGACCACCACGGGTGAGGCATACCAGCTGGTCTGACCCTCCAGCTTCATGAGCAGGACTGGTTTCTCCACCGCTCCGGCGGAGTCGCCAGCGGTGCACACGGGGTTTGTGTCCCCTCCCGTATAGCTCCCTCCCGAGAGGCCATTGCTGCCACCACAGCCAAATATCCCAAGACAAATCGTCATCAATATAATTGCTGCTTGTTTCATTGCCTGCCTCCGGTGTTCATGTCCCTCTCCCCAATCGCTGATTTTTCCAGGATCGCGAGGATAAAGGCACCAGTTCGCGTTAATTTGTCAAAACGGATCTTCTCCACTGTGTCGGAGGGACGGTGATAGTCCTTGTGCAACGAGGTGGAGAAGAAGAGCGTGGGGATTCCCTTGGCGTTAAAAGGTTTGGAGTCATAGAAAAAGCCCTTCCCAAAACGTTGGAGGAAAGAGTCCTGGAGCATCAGTATGGACAGACCGTGCTTTGGGGCCATCTCAAAAACCAGCTTCTGAAGGGAGTCGGTAGGAAGGTGCACTATGGCACCAAGCCCTTCCTTCATCGCATCACCATATTCCAGCTCGAAGAAATTTCGGCCGAGCATATCCATGTTGATCATAAACGATATTTTATCCAGAGGAAAGGGAGGGTGCGCCACAAATGCTCGGGATCCCCTGATTCCCTGCTCCTCGGCCCCGAAGG
>JAHJLU010000724.1 GCA_018821745.1 Myxococcota bacterium
CTGCTGATGCTGGGGTTTTCCCTGGGGATCTTTTTTCTCTACGGGCGAAAGCAGAACAAAAAGGAGTACGCGCTGCTGCATGTCATGGCCCGGCTCACCAACCGCGTCCTGAGAAGCTCCGGGCTTGAGTCGGAGCTGCGGGAGATTATCCATGAACGCGACGCCGTGGATCTTGACTGGTTCGATGCGTTAATTCTGGAATCACCGGTCATTGACTGGACCTGCGAGAGTGGCCGTGAAGCATTTTTCCAGAGGGTCTCCCATGATTTTTCCCCGGTGCTGGCGCTGGGAGAAGACGCCATCGCCCATCTTCTGGAGGAGCGCGAAGCGGAGAGCTCCACCGCGCTGTCGGATTTTGTGGCCATTCCCCACATCGTTATCGAAGGTGAGGGGGTGTTCCGTCTGCTGGTGGCCCGATGTTTAGAGGGCCTGCAGTTTTCACCCGAGGCTCCGCGGGTCAAAGCGGTTTTTATGCTGGTGGGGACCAAAGACACGCGCATGCACCACCTGCGAGCCCTGGCCGCTATCGCCCAGACCGTTTCAGAGCCGCAGTTTGAAGAGGCCTGGCTCGCCGCCCGCACCGACGCCCAGCTCAAGGATCTCCTCCTCCTCTCCACTCGCCGCCGGCACACGTGATGGATTGAATCACCTATTTATCGGAACCGGCGCGGGAGGAGACTTTTTTTACAGCGATCGCCATGGCTCTGCCCATGTTTTCTCCCCCGCGGCGCTGAACCACGGCCAGCAGTCTGGAGAGGGGCACACGATGCTGCAGAGTGAAGAAGACAAAAGCCAGCAGGGCCCCCCGGGCAAAGACCAGCGCCCCGGCCCGGGGATCAAGGGGTGAGAAGACGAAGAGCAACAGTCCGGAGAGGGCAAGAAACAGCACAAACCAGGGCCGCAAAAGATCCCTGAGGGCCAGGAGGGCGCTCCTTCCCCAGGAGTTTTCGGTGAGAGGTGAGAGGCGGGGTTTCATGGGAGTCCACCGCTCTTCAATGGCCATGAGGAGGCCGGAGAGGTGCCCGTACCATGCCACAAGGGCTACGACAATGGAGATTGCCGCCCTCACTCCCAAAAGCCACAGGAGGGCTCCCAGGGGACTCAGGGTGACCCCCAAAAGCCGCCCTGCTGCGCCGAGAAAGCCGGCCATCATGAGCACAAAGGCGTGCCCGAAGAGCATATACTGGAACAGGAGCCCCAGGCCGATGGTCAGCCACCCCATGAGGATGGAGGCCAGCAGGACGCCAAACAATCGCCACCGGGTGATCATGGTGATGGTGCTGAAGAGAGAGCCCTGCAGGGCGATGGAGATCATGGGCCTCAGTGGATTGTGCATGGGGCTGAAGGATTTGAGCATGGCAGTGATGCAGGTGACCCGGAAGAGCCCCCGGCCCCCCATGCTGTTCCCCGCCAGGATGAGCATGGCGTTCTGCAGGAGGGCCAGAAAATGTCCTTTAAAGGGGATCCGCAGCCCGTGGAGCAGTGAACCGAGGCCGATCTCCATGGTCCCGCACATGCCGGCGTACTCCCCCACACGCCGGGTCTCCAGCTCGTGGTGAAGGTGCTCGACCCGGGGGATTGCCTCCGCGGGTGAGACATGGTCCAGATCAATGAGCAGGTGATCTTCCAGGGAGAAGGTGGAGACTATCTCGGGCAGGAGGCGCTTTTTTACCACGAGGATCAGGATCCCCACGTGGAAGGTGTCACGGCGGTGGAGCAGGGGAGCCCAGCCTTCTCCCGCAAGCTCCAGGGGGCCGATATCGTCGAGAAGCCAGCAGAGGAGATCCCCTCGCTCGAGCCGGGACCGGACCCGTGCCTCCATTTTTTCACGGACCGTGGGGTAGAAGCGGTAGTTGGGCTTCATCTCCCTGGAGAAGTCCGGGGGGACTTCACCGGGGAGTCGCTCGGCCCACAGATGCTTTTTGGGGGAAGCCGGGGACCGCATATAGTAGCGATCCGCTGAGCTGTGGCGGATCTCCCCCGAGTTGCCCGACGGACACAGCACCCCCGTGGTTCCAGTGGCCCCGAAGATATCCACACAGCGGGTGAGCAGGGTTGTTTTCCCCGCCGAGGGTTTTCCTGTTATAATAACCGTCAGCGCCATGGGGGTTCTCCCCCGGGAAGGTGTCCGGAGTTCTCACGGGCACGGGGCCCTGCGGCGCAAGGGAAGGCCATGGAAATGAAAAACGACATTGTGTTCAAACTGAAACTCTCCCTTCGGGATCCCGATGGATCCTTCATGGGGATTGGCCTGGTGTCTCTGCTTCGGGCAATCGAAACAGAGAAGTCCATCAGAAAAGCAGCGGGCACCATGTCTCTGAGCTACCCCAAGGCCCTGCGAATTATCCGTCGTCTCGAAGAGGTGCTGGGGACCAGGGTTGTGGAGACCACCAGGGGTGGCGCCACCGGTGGCGGCGCGCTGGTCACCGACGCCGGCCGGCGGATAATGGTGCGCTTTGAAGCCATGAACAGCGCCCTCCATGAGGAGGCCAGCAGGCTGTTCTCGCAGATCTTTCCCGACGGGACCCTGCTCTGAGGGGAAGGGCCCCCGGTCCACGGAAAAGTATTCATTTATCTGCGACAACGGGGTCGAGCTCCAGGATCCCACGGTGCTCCTCATCCACCAGCTCCACCATCATGAAACGGAAAATATTGATGGCCGGGAGGGTCCCTCCAAGGTAGGCGGGGACCTCCTCGTCGGAGGCCAGATCGAAATCCACCATGAGGCTCTTCCCTTCCATGGTGGGATACAGGGGATCCTTTTCTCCGGGGCTGCCCACATAAATGTAGGCGTGGTCACGAAAGAAGGCGAGGGTCGGCAGGAGGCTGACGTCCCCCTCAAGCCGCGAGCGCAGTGGATCCCATCCGTCACGGGCGATGCAGTTCACCGGTGTGTCATCGGGGAGGTCGATGGCCGCCAGCTCCAGAAGCCGGGAGAATCGGACTCCCCTGCGGGTGACGATGGTCACCTCGTCCACGCCGGCCTTCTGGGCGCCGGCAAACTCCTCCACGGTGAGATCATTCACGGA
>JAHJLU010000725.1 GCA_018821745.1 Myxococcota bacterium
GGGAAAAGGAGGGCGCCTTCACCCTGGATGACGCGATTTCCTCCATCGTGGAAAAGTTGATTCTCCGCCATCCCCATATTTTTGGCAATTCACCGCGCCGGCACGAACCAGATGAAGCGCTCTGGGAACAGGCAAAACTCAAAGAGAAGCAAAATGCCAGCCTCATGGATGATATTCCCCACACACTTCCTGCACTCATGAAAGCAGATAAAATTCAGCGGCGCGCAGCATCTGTAGGTTTTGACTGGCCGGACCACCAGGGGCCCATGGACAAGGTCACAGAGGAATTTGAGGAGCTAAAGGAAGTTATTGCGCTTCAGAACCAGACGGCCATAGAGGAAGAGATGGGGGATCTGTTGTTTGCGGTGGCGAACCTGAGCCGGCATCTGAAAATAAACCCGGAAACTGCCCTCATGAATGCCAATAAGAAGTTTCAGAAACGGTTTCGTCTCATGGAGACCATGACCGGCAATGATAAAAGGCCGCTTGTTACGCTCTCCCTTGAGCAACAAGATCTGTACTGGGTTCAGGCTAAACATCGCATACGCGAAGAGAAAAAATCACGGTAAATATCTAGATAACTTTGCCGAGAATCAGACCGAGAATCAGCGACACCACACTCGCTCCCACCATCATCATCGTCATCTTCTTCTTCATGGCGGCCAGTTCTTCTTTTGTGACAGAGCCTTCGGGAACCGGTGCCGGCTGAGAACCCATGGGAGGCAACCCTGGAATACCCATCTCTTCAGCACCCGGATATGAAGGGTGTGAGGGACGTGACGGGGGCCGACCGGGAGGAGGCATGCCGGGACCTGAAGGGCGTTGAGCCGGCATGGGCGGCCTGACACCAGGCATCTGCATGTCAGGATCATCCTCATCATAGAGCATGGTCTTCGCTTCCCGAATATTGCCACCGGGAGCAGCCTGGGGGAGATCGTCGTCGTCATCCAGAAACTGTGTCTTCTGCTCCGCCAGGTTTCCTTGCGGGAGAAAAGCCGCGATATCTTCATCGTCCTCAAGGAGGCGAGTCGCCTCCTCGTTCACTTCAAACCCGTCTTCTTCGTCATCCAGGAGAAAACGGGTCTTCTCTTCGGCGATGTTGACGCCACCCGATGTGTCAGCGCCAAGCAGACCATCGTTTTCGTCATCGACCATAACGGTCTTCTCTTCTTCAGCGGCTGCCTGGGTCATGGCCTCGGCGATCCCCGGGTTAACCATCTCTTCGGCGATACGGAGCATGGTATCGAGGGAGTTCTGTTCCTTGGCCTTCTCGGGCGAAAAGACTTTCTTCATCCAGTCGCCCAATCGCTTTGCATTATAGATGGGCGAGATGGAATGGATGAAGTTATCAAGCTCCTCCTGCATCTCCGAGGCCCACTGGTAACGATCGTCAACATCTTTGGCCAGCGCCTTCAGAATTATCGTCTCCAGTTGAACCGGGATTTTATTGTTCACGGAACGTGGCGGGGGAACTTCCACATTGCGAACCTTTTCAAGGACGTCCAAATCGCTGTTCCCCACAAAGAGGGGGCGGGAAGTGAGCATCTCGTAAAGGAGTGTGCCGATGGCGAAGATATCTGACCGGTGATCAATGGGCAAACCCCGAACCTGTTCGGGGGACATGTATCCAAATTTGCCTTTCAACACACCGGCTGCGGTGTGAGAGGACCGATCCCTGGCTTTGGCGATGCCGAAGTCGATGATTTTTACCTCACCATCGTAGGACACCAGGATATTCTGGGGGCTCACGTCGCGATGTATAATGTTCATGCTCTCGCCAATGGGGTTTTTCTTGCGATGAGCATAATCAAGCGCTTCACAAATCCTGGCGGTCACAAAACTCGCCTGGTAAGGGTTCATGTAAGCTCTCTGTTTCTTGAACTTTGTCAGGATTTGGAGGAGATCCTTCCCCCAGATAAATTCCATGGCGATAAAGTGATGCCCCTCAATCCTTCCGAGCTCAAAAATCTGTGCAATATTCTGATGCGCGAGTTGACCAACAATCTTTGCTTCATCAATGAACATTTTGATGAAGTCTTTATCATCACTCATATTTGGGTGAATACGTTTGATGGCCAGAATTTTCTCAAAACTTGCGGCGCCAGTCGCTTTGGCCCTGAATATCTCTGCCATGCCACCGATGGCGATGCGATCCAGGAGTATGTATTTGCCAAATTCTATTGGGCGTTGTGCTACCATGAGCGGTGACCCTTTCCGTTAAAGGGAGACTAGTCTCCCTTTGGTCACAATAAATTATGCTTCCTTACAGGTCAAGCATCCATTGGCTTGTGCAATGACATAGGGGTATCCCCGACGGGGATTCAAACCTTTTTTGTGCTCTCGTTTGTGAAAGCAAGACTCAATTCCGCCAATTGCCGAGCCCCCGGAACCGTTGGGGCGCCGGTCATCGCGTCGGCACCGGACACCGTCTTCGGGAAGGCAATCACATCTCTCAGGCTCTCTGTTTTGGTAATGATCA
>JAHJLU010000011.1 GCA_018821745.1 Myxococcota bacterium
CAGACCTCAAGGTGCTGAGTTCTGGTTCTCGCTGAAGTTGAAAAAAGCTGGGAGAACCCACCCTCTGCAGGATTTT
This sequence comes from Myxococcota bacterium, assembly GCA_018821745.1. Classification (GTDB taxonomy): domain Bacteria; phylum Myxococcota_A; class Polyangia; order HGW-17; family HGW-17; genus SZUA-580. Next base: position 77 of record JAHJLU010000011.1, read on the forward strand.
ACGACTCTCCACGACCTGCATGTGATGGTGGTGGAGTCCTGTGAAACACAGCGAAATATCCTCACACGTCTTTTTGCCTCACAGCGTATGATGTGTACCGCCTTTTCCTCTGCGGCGCTTGCCCTCTCCTGGCTTGACACTCTCGCGACTGGAGAGGAGCGTGTGGACCTGCTTCTCATGGACTCCAGGGGTGACGCGGGTGATATCGCCCAGGTCATCAGTTTGGCGCAATCTCTGCATCCCGACGTGAAACCGCCTGCCATGGCGATGCCTCACGTCAAGGGCGCTTTTGACTGGGAAACATACCAGCAAATGGGTTTCTCGGGCATCCTGGTGAAGCCCCTCCATCCCAATGACCTCCTCATTTCACTGCTGAACCTTCGGCTCAAGAAATTTCCGCTCACCGCGGGGTTCCCAGAGCGGCGCAAGGTGCCCTCCACGTTCCCGGACAGCAGCTGCGATAATTTCCGTTTGCTCATTGTGGAAGATAACCGCATCAATCAGAAGGTCCTCCAGTCCGTGCTGGAGACTCTCAACTGCCACGGTGACGCCGTCTCCAATGGAGAAGAGGCTTTGCAGATTCTGGACCTGCTGCCCTACGATCTGGTGCTCATGGACATGCAGATGCCCGTCATGGACGGGGTGAGCGCCGTCAGAGCCATCCGGAACAGCAAAAAGCGCTGGTCCAACATTCCCGTCATCGCCCTCACCGCCAACGCCTTGGACGATGACCGGGAGCGCTGTCTGGCCGCGGGGATGAATGATTATCTGTCCAAACCCGTCACGCTCCAGAAAATTCAGGCACTCATCAAAAAATGGGGGTGTGAGGAGGGCAGGCAGGCCCCGCCTGTACTCTCGGAGAAGGAAACCGAAGAAGAGCGCGCGACATTGCCTCTGTTCGATAAAGAGGAGTATGTCAAAAGAGTGCAGAACAATGAGGAGCTTGCCGGAATAATCGCCCGGGATTATATCACCGAAACCCGCGAAGCGTTCAACGCCATGGAGGCTGCCATGCTGGCCGGCGACACCCTGGAGGCAGGCCAGATCGCCCATAAAATCCGCGGCACCTCAGCCAACCTCGCCTGCCATCAACTGGCGCACTGGAGCAAAGAGCTGGAGCTCGGAGTGAAGAACACCAGTGACCTGCAGACAATGCTCCCCAATCTGCCACGCATCAGGGAGACCTTAACCCAGACCGTATCTGCAATTGAAAAAGCCTTTGGCCTCTGACCTCGGGTGCTGCCCTGATTCCCCAGTACAATTTTATCCGGAGTATGAGAACAAAGAATCGAGTGGGCTACTTGCAGAACAATTTGTATTTTTTCTCCATCTCAACGATGCGTTTGTCTTTTTTGTATTTTGGCAGAACACCGTCAATGGCGATTTTGGTGTAGGCGCATTCGCTGGAGAAGATAGCTTTGGGATCTTTTTTGCGTGCATCTTCCATCTTCTTCACAAATATGGAACCACGCACAACCCACGCTTCAATGCCACACATTTTGTCGCCCTCTTTGAGGAGCTTCTCCACCTTGGGATCCTTGATCTTCGCCAGGGTTTCAAGGGCTGTTTTAACAGAGAGGCATTTCAGATTAGGATCAAAGTCGGGCTTGCCTATGGTTGCCTTTATCTCGTTGAGGTCCTTCTGGGCACTCTCAAACTCATATTTTTGGCCCTCGTCCATGCCACCTTTCTCTGTTTTGCCGCAGCTCATCAGCGTAAAAGAACCAAAAACAACGAGTAATGCGATAGATTTCTTCATGACAACTCCTTTTCAAACGCTCCTCCTTTTGGGAGCGGGGTTTTTCACGATTGGTGTTCGCAAATCGAGACGCGACCGCTAAATTTTACTTTTGTAGTACAGGGTGACAGGGCGTGTTTTTTTGATTATTCTTCCCCACCCGTTTTTTATCACTTTCCAGGAGCCTGTATATTGCCCGCCATATACAGTATCGAAGAAATTATTGAGTTGCTTGCCCAATCTCTTTATGGTCCCGTTCTGCTTCATCTTGCCGCACTTGATTTCATAATCCACACCGAACCCGCTGAGGTACATTTTGCCATAACTGCCACGACCCTTGTAGTCGCTGGCCACATTCAGATTTCTCATCATACACTTATGTGCTCTGGCTTTTTTGTAAACTTTTTTATACTGTTTTGCCAGGCCAACAGCCCCTGCGTCGCTCAAAATTTGCTGGGCCAAAAGGTTTTCAAACCGTGAATATTTTTTCATTGGCTTTGTTTCAAACAAATAGCTGACAAATGGCTGAACACTGCACTCATCATTGACCCCGGCAGCTGTTCCACCAAGCCAGCAGACTCTCTTCAACGGAACACCAATCTGAGAGACAATAACCTGAGCTGAATCTTTGATAACCTGCTGAGAGTTGTCGACCTTGGCTGCCAAAACTTTAATAAGCGCATACTTCACACGGGGTATCCTGAAATACTTCCACGTTTTATAGGACAATCGGAAATCAATGCATATTCTCCTGGACTCATTTGCCAGTTCAACCTTGACCGCCTGTTCATCAAATTTGTTGTGTGTCTTTCTTAATTCCCAGGCACATTTGGCAGATTTCAATTTTTCCTGGGATGCAGCGATTTCGGGCAATAGAACCTTTTCGTATAAATAACTGATGCCCAGGTAGTTCAATTTCAAAATCGCCTTTCCATTCTCAATTTTGTTGTTTTTCCCCAGCAACTCATCAATCGCCAGGGCATACAGCGCCTTTTTACTCATTTTTGCGTATTTTCCGGCCATATTTCCGGTCAACCTGGCTCTTGTCGCCTGAGCCAGGGAAACGCCCATCAATTGGGAAAATATGGTATCAAACCCCTTTTGCGCGATACTGTTTGATGGGTCAAGCTTCAAAACCCACACATAAACTCGAAGATTTTTCATGCTGATGGGGTTTCGATTGTCGATTCTCCATAATCTGTCTTTGATTTTCTGCTGGATCTCCTTCTTCGTCATTGCCCAATAGGGCATTGGTTTGCTGCCCAGACTCTGCCTGACTTGCTCCCTTTTGAAAACAGGTTCACAGGTTCTGATGAATGATTTCATGTAGGATTGTACATGGGCATTTGTTTTGTCGATACAATAGGCCTTGTAAACCTGTTTCCTGCCGTCGTTACATCCTTGTAGCCGGGTCCATGTGTGGTGAGGGGTTTTGGGCCAGATATATTTCTGGGCTTTCGTTAAATGATAGGTGATCTTTTTTGCCTTATTGGAGATGTGCGGCCAATATGGCTTATAATATGAGTTATTACAATCAACGGTGCTGAGCGGCGTCTGCAGTTTCACACTGTTCAATTGGGTGAAATTGATTCTTTTAGGCTTTATATCAATATCAAAAATTGAACCGGAATCTGTGCTCGACGAATGTGCTCTACTGGAGCCCCTATCTCTACTTCCATGCGAGCCCCGTCGCCCTCTGGAAAACCTCCTGCCTGCAAACACGGTAGAAGGGATGGTTATTGTTATCAACGCGATGAAAATGGTTAATTTGCTGATTACCTTAAACATGTTATGCCTCATTCTCTTTTTCCGGTGCTGGTGCAGGAGCAGAACCCTTTGCGAGTAGAAAGGCGACGACTGCGATGACAAAACCAGCCCCGATGGCGATGTAGAGTCCAAACCCGATGGTGATTTTGTCGCCCAGAAGCTTCATGGCTTCTTCACCGCCCACAACACTTTTAATGTCACTCATTTTAACGATGGCGATGAGCGAAGCGAGGACGGCGAGGATCGTGGCCCCGATGCGCTTTTTCCCCAGAAGAGGCGCTTTTTTGTCTCCGATGAACGCGAGTATGACAATGGGAAGATAGAGTACCAGGGTGAGCCAGTCACCGGCTTTCGCTGCGGAGATGGAGCCGAGGATTGGCACATTTACCCAGGGAAGGAAGGTGGCGATGATACCGATAATGCCAAGAGCGGCGACAGCAATTCTTTGTTTATGCATGATTGATTCCTTTCAACAACACAACAGGCGGATAATATCCGAGCATTGCGTGTTCGCAAATGGGGCGTTCTCCTCACCCCAGCAATAACAGGTGATGAAAACCGACTATGGGGCGCAGAAAGGCACAGCCAGACATTTTGCCTGTGCAAGCATCCTTCCTTCGATTCTTGTATTTGATTTCGGCTGCACCATGAAGTGCTGCTGAGGTGAAATACTAGGCGTATAATTTCTGATGTCAACGGAATTTTGTCAAAAAAATTTAAACGCAAATAAAACCGCAACATACACGGCGTTATTAGCGCTCGGACAAAATTGTCATACAACCCCGCGTTCACAGCAGGACCATAAACCCAGAGCTTTTTATCCCCCATTTCCTCCCAATAATTATTGGTGGTTCCAGTTCAAACCTCAAAAATTCAGGTCACAGGGTTGTGACATTGGCTCCAGAATGGGAACTCTCTCGCACATGTAATCATTACACTCACAGTGCAACCACTAACTGTCAAAACGGTACTTCTCGTCCATGGTGGTCACCACATCCGCGATGGCACCCTTGAGCCGCTCCCATCCTTCATCAGTGGAAATATCCACACCACCGAAGGTGTTGCTGCTCTTCGATTTGATTGCCAGGTAGATGATGCCCCCGATAAGCACCGCAGAGATAGCAGCACGATCACAGGTCTGGTCTTCAGTCAGGGGCAAACCGAGCAGCTTGTAAACCTCAAGCATCTGGTTTTCCCGATAAAAATCAAGCAGGCGGGTCAGTCTGTTTGGCTCTACCAGCTCCCACTTCACCACCTCCCGCGCCAAAGGCTTTGCCCGCAGAGAGTCGATGATAGTCGTGAGAAAGGCCGTATAGTTCGAAGCCATGGACCGTGTGGAATCATAGCTTTTCTGGACCATCTCCTTGGTGGAGATCCAAATGGCTGTCTTCTCGGCAACCTTCTGCAGAAGTCCATCCATGCTTCCGAAATATCGATAGATCAGCGCCCTGTCGATGCGTGCCTCCCGGGCAAGAGAGGCCACGTCGAGGGTATTGAACCCATTTTCGACCAAAATATTACACAGTGTCTGGAGGATAGTGGACTTGGTTTCCTCACTGGAGCGTTTGGGCATCTTTGGGCTCCCCTGTCATTCCGAGTAAATCCTGAAGGCGAGGCGTTCAAGGTCACCAGTTGAAGCGTTACAGGTGCCAAGGGAACAGACATCGCCATTGTCGCAGAAACTGTTATTGGGGGCGTGATCGATCACGTCGTTGAGCTCGTCACAGCTGTCATAGGTGCATCCAACCCCATCGCTCACAACAGGGGGCGTCCCCCCCTGGCAATCCCGCGTGGCATGACAGGTCTCGACGCCATCGAATAACAGCCCGTTGTCGCAATACCCGTCGTTGGGAACATGGACGACGGTGTGACTTGCTTCATCACATCCGAGAGTCACAAGGGAGACAGAGACCGCCATCCATAAAAACCATGCAGCGCGCAACCATGTATTCCTTTTCATGTCAATTCCCCTAACCTGTAATTTTTATTGAATTTTCTGCCCAAGAGCATTAATTGTTCCTTTTGTGGCAGCGCAAAACTGTTAATGACCTGCATTCGCCGCGGCCCGGTTCATCTCATGTATTATCGCATCTCCTCCAAAAATACAAACACTTGCGTGCCCGGTGGTTGAACTTTGTGCCCATATGCCGACTCACACCCGGATTCCGTTGGGATACTCCTGTTGTCCTGGCCAACTACGGGACTCTCCGGAGGCTGAGGCAGATGTTGAAGAGGCTCATGAAGTCAAGGGCTTTGGGGTTGTCTTCGCGGGCAACATAGACATGGCACAGGACGTAACTGTTTGCGTCCAGCGGGAGCATCGCGACACCGTTGAGCTGGTCAATGAGCCTGTGCCTGCATCGACCGCGTGAGCAATGACCCGGGCCGCGGATTTGCTTGTAGCCCACTTTGTATTTCAGTGCCCCCTTGCTTCCACCGTAGCCCTTGTTCCTGGCAAAGCTCTTTTGATCGAGTTCCGCAAAGAGCCTTGGCTTCGGGCCCGTCACCTTGCGGAGCTCAATGGTGATAGTGTGCTGCCGGTTATAGTCCCAGTAGAAATAGTATTGCTCCAGGGGGACCAGCCCGGGCTTTTCGGGAGCAGAGACGTGGGGTTTGGGCTTCTTCTGTAATTTTTCAAGGAATTTCTGAGAGGTGCGCAGCTTGACTCCCCAGCTTTTCAGCGTCAACCACTCACCTTCAACCGCTGTGGGCGATACAGTGGGTATCGTGGGGCGTGGCGTGGGGGTCGCCGTGGGGCGTGGTTTGGGGACTTCCCCGGTCTTTGTACTCTCCGGCTTCAGGGGGGCGGTATCACTGCCGTTATTGGCGCTGCAGGCACACAGCAAACCGAAAAGGCAAAGGGTAAATGTTTTCATGACGCTCCCGAATTCAAAACGATATATTGCCAGCAATGTGACTATAGTCCCACCACCTGGCATTTGCAAACAGGGAAAATAAATCTCAATACCGTCTGAGGAAGCACCGGCGATTGTAAACCCCCCACCTCGCTGCCCTTGGCAAGCCTGTCTTTGCCAAGGATGCTGGCTCCAACGACCGGTTGGGCGTCGGTATCTGGAGATGCCGTGCTTATTGATTTTACGAGTTGACACCCAGCTGTGGCAACTCAGCTACCAGTGAACGCATTTTAATCTCCGGGTTTAACTTCCTGGCGATTGCTTCACTGAATTCCCCATCAAATATTTTTTCTATTGCGCCAGGATCAAGGTCCCGTTCGTAGTAATCCGTGGCCCAGGCATGATAATCAGCGGGCATCCAATTTTCAACAACTTCAAGGTCAATTACCCACTTTACAGGTTTACCGTACTTGACCCATTGGGAGTTTTCCAGATACCAGATGCATGTTGAGTGATCCATACTGAACGCTGGCTCAGTGATAAAGCCGTTATAGGCGCTTGGCGCCTTGGCTTTAACTTTATTCACATCAGACATCAGCCCATCTTCAGGACTGAAACACTTGTAGCCGGCGCTGTCTCCACAGAGCCAAAGGAACCACTCTCCCCCGCTTCCGTCACGCAGTGACCCCATCTCGGCTGAGTCAGACCAGTTCGCGTTATAGGAGAAGTATCGGTACTCCCACTCCTGCTCAATGATTGCATCGAGTAGAGCCAGTGTTTTCATTTTCTTGCGTAATTGATCAATCATAAGTACCTCACAGGCGTGCTC
>JAHJLU010000726.1 GCA_018821745.1 Myxococcota bacterium
CCAACAGAAATTATATAATAATGCTTGTATCAAGAAGAACCAAAGAGATCATCCTGAGCGTCATGCTCCTGGCCCTGCCGGTTATTTTTCTCTTTGCCAATGTGAAAAACCCCCACGAGCTTAACCGGTTCGATCGGCTCATACTCAAGATTTCAACGCCGGTTCAGGCCACCGCCTACCATATCTACCGGTTTACCAACCGTTTGTGGGTCAACTACATTTATCTGGTCAATCTTAAAAAAGAGAACAACCGCCTTCGCCTCGAGAACGCAGCCCTGAAAGCGAACTCGGCCATCCTTGAGATCTGGGCTCAGCGAGGCAAGGAAATTGAACGCCTCCTGGGTTTCAAGGAGGCCTCCACCTCCGAGATGGTCGCGGCGAAGGTTATCTCGAAATCCCTTTCACCCTATTATCGTGTGGTCAAGCTCCGCATCGACAAGGGGAGAGGGAAAATCAAGCCCAACGACCCCGTTGTCATCCCGGAAGGGGTGGTGGGAAAAGTCCACCGGGTGTACTGGAATTATGCGGACATTCTGCTGGCGGTCGATCCCCGGGTTAAAATTCCCGTTGTGGTCAAGCGTACCGGGAGCGAGGCCCTCCTCGTGGGACTCGGAGATAAAAAACACTACACCGCCCAGCTCACCTACATGAAGCGCGAAGACGAGGTCCGGGTGGGCGACATCGTCGTCACCAGCGGCCTCGGCGGGCTTCAGGGGACACGCTACCCGCCCGATCTCCCCGTGGGTCGGGTAACCAAGGTGTTTAAAAAGAAATTCGGGAAATTCCAGAACATGATCCTGGAGGCCACGGTCGATTTTTCTAGCCTCGACAAAGTTCTTGTTGTGGTTACACCTCCGCCTCCCAGTGAAACCCATATTCCTTCCCTGGAGGATGAGAAAAAACTCCCCAGGACCGGGCTACGCCCCTACTGATATCCGGTACCATGCGAGTTACAGTTCTCTTCTTCCTTACCGTCATCACTTTCCTCATTGAGCCACTGCTCATGGAGATCATTCCCTATCTCGGAACGGCGGCACCGGAGTTCGGCATTATCACTATCATCTATCTGGCTCACAGCGTCAAAGGCAGCCCCGCGCGCGGCGCCGGTGTCTCACTGCTCCTGGGTTATCTCATGGATCTCTACAGTGGTGCCCCCGTGGGGATGCACGCCTTTGTCTATGTATCCCTCTATTTCGTCCTGCGACTGCTCTCCACCAAGATATACGGACACACAATCATGGTGCAGGCACTCATGGGGGGAATCTTTTCCGGACTGGTGGGGTTCATCATTATCGCCATTGATAAATGGCTCAACCCTATCCCTCATTCGTGGGATCTCCTCAGGGTTGTGCCCCGGCAGATGATCGTGACCGCCCTGTTTGCCCCACCGTGGTTCTGGGTGTTGTGGCGCATCGACCGGGCATTCTTTTATGAGGCATCCCCGGAAGGAGTGTTTCGATGAGGCGACTCCTGCTCTCCGAGAACAGCGAGTTCGGAAAAAAATTTCGCTATGCCCAGATTTTCATTATCGCCTGTTTTTTAATCCTGGCGGGCCGGCTGGTTCAACTTCAGGTCGTCTACGGAAGCGAGTACCGCGCCCTCTCCAACCATAACTTCCTCCAGAAGCGCCGCATAGACGCGCCCCGGGGCCTCATCTATGACAAGCAGGGCACGGTTCTGGCAAAAAACATTGTCGCCTTCAATGTTTATATCACACCACTCTTCTTCAAGGAGCGCTCCTTTCAGTTCCTCATTCGCCTGCTGGATCTCCCCCAGTCTGACATCGACTTTATCAAACACCGAATCATGATGGCCGATGGGCGAAAACGTACCTACTCCCTTCTGGCCATCCGCGATATTCCGAAAGAATGGGCGATGATCCTGGAGAGTAATAAAAACTACCTCCGCGGTCTGGATATTGTCCCCCAGGAGAAGCGGTTCTACCCACAGGGCGCCCTCGCCTCCCACCTTATGGGATTTGTCAGTGAGGTGAACCGTGAAGATCTCGATAACTTTAAAGAGTACAAATACCTTGCCCTCGACTGGCGAGGAAAGACGGGGCTGGAGTGGAAATATGAGAAGCAAATGAGGGGAGAGCGCGGCTACGTATGGCGTATCCTCGACGCGCGCGGACGCAGGGTACATGATCCCAAGTCCCGTCGGTGGATGCCCAAGCCGTGGCGAAAAGACCCCGTCCCCGGCCTGAACCTCCACCTCACCATAGATGCCCACATCCAGCGTGCCGTGGAGCAGGCCATGTCCGTGTACAACTCGGGAGCCGCGGTGGTCATGGAGGTAAAAACGGGGAAAATCCTGGCATATACCTCCAAACCCTCCTTCGACCCCAACGAGCTCAGCGGGAAGCTTAGCACCACCCGGGCCCACGAGATCTACGCCAACCCGCTGAAACCCATGTTGGACAAGGTCTCTCAAGGGACCTATTTCCCCGGCTCCACCTACAAAGTTATCCCGGCCATAGCCGCCGTTGAGGAACAACTCATCCAACATGAAGAGTACCACCTGTGCAAGGGCTGGTACGAGTACGGGAGAAACTCATCCTTCCGCTGCACCCACTCCCATGGTCTCATGAACATTCACAGCGCCGTGGTGAGCAGCTGTAACGTCTTCTTCTTCATGCTCTCCGAGCGTGTTGGTATGGATCGCATGGCCCGCTATGCCCGCCTTTTCGGATTCGGAACACCCACAGGGTTCAACCTGAACCACGAAAAAGGGGGGTTCATCCCCACCAAGCAGTGGTACGCACAAAAATTCATGGAGGGATTCAGGATCGGACACACCCTCAACTCCGCCATCGGCCAGGGTAATGTGAAGGCCACGGTTCTTCAGACCGCAATGGTCTATGGTGCCATCGCCAATCGAGGCAAACTCGTCCAGCCACAGATCATCGAAAAAATGACCGACTACCAGGGAAACCTGGTGCGGGGATTTTCCCCCATTATCAAACGGGAGATGGGTTTCAAACCGGAGACCTACGATTTTATTATCAATGCACTGTCGGGCGTAGTGAACGAGCCCACGGGGACCGCTTACAAATCACGTATCAACGGGCTCAGTGTTGCCGGAAAAACAGGGACTGCACAGGTTCGTAAGATCAACCGTGATGTCCTCAACAAGGAAGAGGCCAAATGGAGCCACCTTGATCACGCATGGTTCGCCGGTTTCGCCCCCGTACATGATTCAGAAATAGTTGTGGTCGTGCTCATTGAGCACGTTGGTGTTTTCGCATCGAAGGCGGCAGTCCCCGTTACCATGAATATCATCCGTAAATATTATGAGATCATGGGCAACCGGAAGCGGTAGCAAAGGAGAGAGACGGTGCTTGAACCCCAGGGAAGATTCCGACTGCGCATCGACTGGACGCTGCTTTTGCTCCTCGTCGCCATTACAGGCCTGGGTCTCCTGAACCTCTACAGCGCCAGCTACAACGTCAAAAACCCTATGTTTACCCAGCAGATATACTGGATTTTCATCGGGTTTTCAGTCTTTCTCATCACAGCAACCATCGACTACAGGGTCTACAACAAGGTCGCCTATTTCATTTATGCCCTGGGAATCCTCACGCTGATCCTCGTTTTGGTCACCGGACTGATCAAACATGGCTCGAGGCGCTGGCTTATCATCGGAACCATGCGCCTGCAACCTTCCGAATTGTTTAAAATTGCAATCATTTTGGCCCTTGGACACTTTGTGGATGCCTCCCCTCCCAAAACCGAACAGGGGCGTACTCTTCAGGAACTGATCATCCCCTCGCTCCTGGCCGGATTTCCATTTCTGCTCATTATGATCCAGCCGGATCTGGGCACAGGGATGCTCATCCTCCTGATATTTTTCTCCATCATGTTTCTTCTGCGGCTCCGTATCCGCTCCCTGCTCACCCTCCTGTCGTCCATCATTGTCCTGACGCCACTCATCTGGACCTTTGTCCTTCAGGAATATCAAAAAAACCGCATACTTGTTTTTCTGGATCCTGCCTCGGATCCTTCGGGGCACGGCTGGCACTACCGGCAGTCAATCTTTGCCATCGGCTCGGGTCAATGGTCGGGGAAAGGGTTCCTCTCGGGAACCCAGAGTAAATTCCATTTTCTCCCTGCCCAGTGGTCTGACTTCCCCTTTTCCGTGTGGGCAGAGGAGTGGGGGCTTATCGGGTCCCTGTTGCTCATGGGTCTGTACATCTGGCTTATCCTCCTCTCCATCTCTCTGGCCAAATCTGCCCGGGACAGATTCGCGTCGGTTATCTGCCTGGGGGTCGGGGCGATGTTCTTCTGGCATGTCGTCATTAATATTGGAATGGTCATGGGGCTGTTGCCCATTGTGGGGGTGACCCTCCCCCTCTTCAGCCACGGGGGTTCCTCCATGCTCACTTTTATGATCGGGGCCGGGCTGCTGATGTCCGTCTCATCACGACGATACGCCTTCGAGTAGCCGTCAACTCCCTTTTTGGAGTGTGATCCGCGGCGCTTCATCCATTTATTTTTTTGCTGGTCGGGGAGAGATAAAACAAAGAAAAGAAAAAGGGGGAATTACTCGGTATCTTCAGCTTCTTCACCGTCAACAACCTTGCGGACGATGCGGGAGACCGTGCTGGCGTGCCATCGTTTTTTGCCGCGGGTGTTCTTGAACCCCTGCTCCGTGAGAAACTTGGCGATCTGGTTGTATCCCATTCCCTGCTGGTGCATCTCCATGATGATGTCACGAATAAAATCGGGAACTTTATAACGCCCCGTGCTTACCCCCATCTGATGGAGGATGGTCCGGATAGTTCCCTGGTACCACTTTCGATCACGGGCCGTAGGTGTCCCTTCTTCTGTCAACTTGAGCGCGATATCCAGCAGGGTGAGCCCGGATTTGTACATTTTAACGATCCGCTTGCGCAAATCGATCGAAACTTCATAACTTCCGGGGCTCCTGCCTCGTTGTACTGCGTCATTATCCATGCAAACACTCCAACTGGTAAAATTATATCCCTAAAGGTAACAGACTCTCCGGGGAATTCAATACAAACCGTAACTGTTTGTGTCAGGACGGGCCGTGGTTCGTCCCCCCCTTGTCTTTGAGGTATTCGAGAAAAGATATCGCCGCAGGGAGATCAACGGCGGGAATAAGATCGAGCATTTCCTTTGCCTGTCGACGGAGAACCTCAGCAGGACTGAGTTTGGAAGTCACAGTACTCGGTTCCATGGGTTCGTCGGAGGGGACGGTGACATCATATCCCCAGGGCGGGATGACAGTGTCCTGCAGCCCCAGCACCGTCAGCCAGCGGTTGATGTGATCGTGCAGGTGGGTGCTGCGGTACGTGTACCAGCGTTCACGCACCCCGGGATAGTGAACCAGCAGATCTTTGAAGCGCCGGAAGGCCCCCTTTCCATCGATGGAAATAAGGAGTCGCTCACGAAGGGCCGGTTCTTCGATGGTGGAGACAAATTTTTCCATCCAGCGGTATTGGTCTCTGGAGGAAGCAGGTTCCACAGCAATGTAACGATCCTTCTGGACCTCTACGGCCAGCCGGTTCTCTTCCTCCTCCTCGGATTCACCATAGAACACCAAAACTGCACCGGTCTGGAGATCGAGGTAGGAGTGAACACTGTTTGAATTACGTTCACACGCAAGTTCCAGCTCTTCCCAGTCGCACGTGGTAAGCATCATGATCCTGTCCAAACCCCGGGGTTGCTTTTCATGAAAAGATCCCCCCCGGTCAGGTCATCTCAGTAGAGATAGGGTGTGGGGGCAGCGTATTTGTTCTCTTCGGTGAAAGTACGTACCACTTCATCCACATCTTCTTCAAAGCGAACGTGACCCTCGGCTATCTCGCGCAGGGCTGTCACCGCTTCTTTGTTTTTACACTTCACATAGGCTTCGACACCAGGCTTCTGGAGTTCACGAACCCTTTTGCAAGCAAGAATAATAAGAGCAAAACGGTTGCTCACCTTCTCAAGACAATCTTCAACTGTAACTCGGGCCATTATGCACACTCCTCGCAGTGGAACGTGAATATAGGAGAAAACTATTTCATACTCAACCCTTATTTTGATAATACCCCCTTCTTTGCGATGAATTTTCTGGTATAACGGTGACTGACCCGGCCATGAAAGGAGCACCCATGAGCCCCAGATACCTTTTGTTAATTGTTCTGCTGACCTTTTCTTCCTGCGACGACAGCTCCACCCCGGGAGAATTTGTGAACGAGCCCCTGATCCTTACGGGTAACGACACCTACAACGAGGATCAATGCGGCCCCGATATTTATCCCTGTCCACCCTACGGAACCCGGCAGTACCAGACCCTGCGCAACATCCCCTTTCTTCCGGCAAATTCCGCCGCAGAGGCAATGGCTGAGGACAATGGGGTTTCCTGGCTCTCCTACTTCTACCTGCTCCGTGAGGAGGGGTACCAGTTGCTCCACATCACGCTCACCGCCGAGTGGTGTGATGTGTGCGAGGCCCAGATGAACACCCTTGGCGCCATGGTGAACCAGTATGGCTTCCTTGCCGATGACCCGCGGGTCGCATTCCTGGGCGTGGTCACGGAGAACGACTCCCTGGAAGATGCGTCCCTGGAGGTAGCCTCCAACTACAGCGCAAGCCATAACCTCGATGATCTGGTCCCCATCACCAACGACGAGAATCTGGCCTTCAGGCAGCTCATGACCTCGGCCTCCTATCCCTTCAATATTTTTGTTGATCTCGAGAACATGGAGATCATCGGGTATGACTCGGGGCTTGAGTCCGAACAGATCTTCAGCCAGAAGCTCGACGAGATGCTCGCATTTGTTCAGTAAATAAACGGCACCCGCACATCAAACAGCACGTTGACGCCCAGGAGGATGTCCATGGCCCATGACCATTTCCGGCCTGTCTCCCTGAAAGCATAGGCGCTGTGGGTGATATTGAAAAAGAGACGATCTGAGGCGGCAAAATAGATCTTTGACGTGAGCTCCACCTCGTAGCTGGTCGAACCCGTTTCCCGACCGAGATAATACCCGTCCAGGCGGGACTCCCCCTTCACCGCCATCCCCCAGATCTTGAAGAGATCACCGCTGGTCAACTGCCAGCCCGCGTAAATGGTGCGCTGGAACTCCGGGCCCTCCTCGGTGTATTCCCGTCGGGCACCCACTCCCGTTTTCAGAAACAGGCGATTCTCCCACACCTCGAAGCCGACACCCCCGATGCCCGTAAAGAGCTTGTACCGGACCGTCTCATCGGCGAGTCCCGGAGTAAACTCCGTCTTCAACCCGCCATCCACGAAGGGGACGGGGGCCCACCACCGCTGCGCCGTCCAGAGGTTCCTCACCACCTTCCACTGGTACATGAGGTTCATGTGGACCTCATCGGACACCTCGGCATCAACCGGAATCGAGATCTGGGTCTCAGGGTCCAGGATTGAGGTCCAGGTCTTCCCGTACAGGAGGCGGGTCCGCATGGAGATCGCGTGGGACTGGTTGAGGATCGCCCCCGTAAAGGTCAAATCCATGTTTATCTGCTTGAGATTGTCTTTCTCGAGCTGCGTCCGCCCCTCGTAGAGACGGGGATTGCCCCTGGTGGTGCTCCCCATGGTGAGCCCCAGATTTGTCCCTCCGGTAATAACGAAGGTCTTCCAGAAGTCGGGAAAGTCATCCTCCACACTCACCATGCGGTCCTGATCGAAGCGGGCCGCGCCGCCCTTTTCAAACCACTGGACCAGCATGGCGCGGACTCCGACCTCCCGCTCGGAGTAGGAGGGGAGGGCTGACAGGTGACCGCCTCCCCCCGTGGCGACAAATTTAGTGGTCACCACCCGATAGTGCTGATCAGCCTGGAGCACTCGTTTATTAACATACCACGTGGTCCCCTTTTTTGAGAGACCTTCCACCGCAAGCCCTCCCGTGGCGCTGGTGGCGTGGGCGCCAAGCAACGAGATAAGGCTCGCACCTTTGATATTGGCGGTCACCATGGGTGAGTCGGTCCGCAGGGCCAGGGCAATCTTTTCCTCGGTCACCTTCCCTTGCATGGGGAACGCGTAAGCCATGAAAAGGCTCCTGTTTATCACCGCCACCTCCGCCTTCGCACGGATCCGGGCGGTCCGCAGGGTGTATATGATAAATTCTTTTTGAGACATGGGTTTTTTAAAGACCGCCTTGCCCAGATGGCGGTTAACCCTGTCGCACCAGGTCCTTACAATGGTAGAGAGCTTTCGCTTCTCGTTCAGATCGAGCCCCCCAAGGCGTGGGACCGGTTGCGTCACGGCCACTCCCTGGGAGTTGAGGGTCCACTTGTTCCCCACGCGGATAAAGGGCAGAGTCACCACGGTGAGGGATTTGGCGAACCGGGCACTGCCCACAATGTGAGCCCCTCGCGCCCGTTTGATGAGCGGAATGTTATTGGCGGTGCGGGAGTCAGGATCCGAGCTGCCCGTGGCCAGCACAAGGATTGGTTCAGGCTCGATCTTTCGCAGGAAGGCAATATTGGCCGTGGGAAATGAGGCGGTGCGATCAAGATGGGAGATGAGGATTACGCCGTGGACTTTCTTTCTCAGTTGGCCGTAGAGCTTTTTCCAGGCAGCGACAGGTTCGTCAAAACGCAACCACCGGCCCGCACGCTTCATCATGAGGGAGGCCTGGTCTTTTCTGAAAAGGGCCACCACCCCCAGACGCACACCACCCCGCTCAACTATAATATATTGTTTTATCTGCTTTTTGCACCGATAATCTTTTTTATCAACACAGGAGATGTTGGAGGCAAGGAAGGGGAACCTGTATTCACTTCCAGAGTCCAGGAACCGCTTCAGGTTTTCAGTGGGCGCAGCAATATCCGAAGGCCCAAGCGCCATGACATCGGCACGCATCCCCTCCATGAATCGAACCCCCCAGCGGGCACGCCGCGCATCGCCGAACACGTATTCACCAAAAGCCGAGGGGCTGATGACACTGCCACCACCCATCACAAGCGGGGGCAACAGACCCTTCTCCCCGTCGGTCACCCTGATTCTCCGAATCAACTGTTTGAGGTGGAGCAGTGACCGCCTGCCGACCCGGGATCCCGAACAGGTGGAGCCGGAGAAATTCCCCATGATATCAGCAAAGTAGAGAATCTTTATCTGCTGCTCCCCCTTGCCACTGTTCTCGCTATGCGCCGGTGCGTGGGTTTTGATGCCGTTGGACGCAGAGCCCGGTGCAATTACCTGCCCGAGGAGCACTGACAGCATGAGCGATATGGTGGTCATGGCTCTCTCCGTCGGAGCAGAAAATCCCCGATGCCAGAGGGCTATTCAACTCATTTTGAGCCGACAGACCTCCGGGGGAGCTCCCGGTCCCATAATACAGCAGGGGCCACCAAAATGACAATGGTTCCCCTGCGAGCGCATTTGACTGTGATCGGTAAAAATTATTCTTTGATAATTGCCTGGGTGGGGCATACGTCGATACAGGCTTCGCACTGGGTGCAGGAGTCCTGATCGATTACGTACTGGCCGTCACCTTCAGAGATTGCCTGAACGGGGCATTCGGGTTCACAAGCGCCGCAACTGATGCATTCGTCGGTAATTTTAATCATTATTCATTCTCCTATACAAAGGTTATTTCTCCCGTCTCCCTGTGGGGAGGAGAGTGTTTTACCGCCTTATAACTTTGTCACATCACTTGTCAAGTAATAAGCGAGTGTTAACAGCATGTGCCTTTCTCCGGGGAATCTTTTTCTGGCATTTCCCCCTTCGCTCTGATATGGTTTCTCGGTTATTCCATTTACATCAGGAGAAAAACCAATGAAAATTCACACTTTTGTTAAATCACTCATGCTCTTTGCGCTCGTCTGCGGACTCACCGTGGGGTGCGGTAAAAAGGACAAAAAAGAGGGGAAAGGCGGCAAATCCGCCAAGTCTTCCAAAAAATGGGACAAGAAAGACTTTAAAAGACTCGCCAAAATTGACATCCCCGGCTTCAAGCGGCTGCCCGGCGGCATGGAGACCGGCATGAACGGCCAAGCCTACTTTGAGGGCACCAAAAATGCCAAGGGCTTTATCCCCAATGTCTGGGCCATCTTCAATCCCTGCATCATGTGCCAGAGCAAAAAAATGGGTGACATGGCCGCCTGGAAGAAGATGCTCCCCAACCTCAACATGATGCTCTCCAAGGCGATCCTGGAAGACCCGAAACTCGTCAACAAGCTCGAGGAGATGGATTTTGACGGCACCAAAGTTATGACCGTCTATACCAAGAGCTTTTTGAAAAAGGACAAGTCCACCACATCGGCCCATGGCCTCGATGTGTACTACAACAATGGCACAAACGAACTGATCCTCAAAGTTTACGGGCGCTCAAGACCCCATAAATCCATTGAAAACCTCAAGGATCTCGAAGAGTCTTTCACCAAAAAAGAGATGATCGACGCCGCCAAAGCCGCCTTCAAGCACCTCAAAAAAGAACTGTAAATCCATTCTCACACCCTGGGACAATTCCAAAGGGAGGCTTGCGCTTTTACACCGCACAGCGCATTATGTGACCCATGACAGTCGAGCCCACTCCCCAAAAGGATCTCCGCGACGAGGAGGAGCGCCGACGGTTCCTGGCCAGCCTGCCCAGAAAACCTGGCGTCTACATCATGAAAGGATACCAGGGGGCTGTCCTGTATATCGGGAAGGCCAACGATCTCTTCAGCCGGGTGAACAGCTACTTTCGTCCCTCGGGGGATGACAGGTATTTCATCTCCCGCCTCCCCCGGGTGCTGCGCTCCATGGAGATTATCATTGTGGAGAGCGAGCGGGAGGCACTGCTCCTTGAGAACAACCTCATCAAGGAGATGAAACCTCGATACAATGTTCTTTTGCGCGATGATAAAAGCTACATGTCCATCCGGCTGGACAAAAAGCACCCATACCCGCGCTTTGTACAGGTCAGGGGAACTCCCCGGGAGGACGGCGCCCTCTACTTCGGTCCCTATCACAGCGCCCGCTCTGTTCGCTCCGTCATCTCCTTTGTGAACCGTCACTTTCTCTTTCGAACCTGCAACGACCGCAAGTTCGCCAGCCGGAAGCGGCCCTGTCTGCAGTATCACATCAAACGCTGCGAGGGGCCCTGCGTGCTGGAGGTCTCCCAAAAGAGCTACAGGCACCGCATTGACGAGGCGGTCATGTTTCTTCGGGGAGAGAAGGAGAAGCTGGTCAATTCCCTGCGCCATCGAATGGAAGAGGCCTCCCGCCTGCTCCTGTTCGAGGAGGCGGCAGTGGTGCGGGATCTGCTCATCTCTCTGGAGAAGATCGCCCAGCCCCAGAACGTGGTCCAGGGGGATCAGACCCCCATGGACATCATGGGCTACGCCAAGGAGGGAGACAAGGCCGCCCTGGTCATCATGGAGATGCGCCGTGGCATGATCTCCACCCATCGCCAGACCATGGTGGAGACCCTCGACATTCCCGATGAAGAGCTTGTGGAGTCTTACATTGTCCAGCACTATCTGGCCCTCAAGGCCATGCCCGAGAAGGTGATCATCCCCTTTGACCTCCCCTCCGGCGGCGCCATCGCCGAGCTCCTGACGGAACGCGCGGAGCACACCGTGGAGTTAATCCGCGACGACGATCAGTTCAGCAAACTCCTGGGGCTGGCCCACGCCTCCGCCCGGTCCCGCATGACCCTCATGGGGGAGCTCGACGTGGAGGAGCAGCTCAAGACCCTCTCGGTGAAGCTCAAAATGCAGCGACTCCCGCAGGTTATGGAGTGCTACGACATCAGCCATCTCCAGGGCAACTGGGCCGTGGGCAGCATGGTGGTGTTCGCGGGTGGCGTCCCCGACACCAGCCGGTACCGGCGCTTCAACATCAAGTCAGGGGTGGGCGGCGATGACTACTCCTCTCTGCGGGAGGTCCTGGAGCGCCGCCTGGCCCGGCGCAATGAGCCGGGATGGGCCCTGCCCGACCTCATCGTGGTCGACGGGGGAAAGGGGCAGCTCAATGCCGTCACCGCGGTCTTCACCCGTGAGGATATCCCCTTTGGCGCCGAGGGGGTGGCCATCATCTCCCTTGCCAAGGAGCGGGATCCCGATGGCCCTCCGGATCGCTTCTTCCTCCCGGGCCGCAAGAACCCCGTGCAGCTCAGGGGGAGCGGCCGTGAGCTTTACATTCTGGCGAGAATCCGCGATGAGGCCCACCGCTTTGCCATCGCCGGGCATAGAAAAAAACGCCTCTCCAGGCTGCTCTCCACCTCGCTCACACAGGTCCCGGGAGTGGGGCCGGCCCTCGCCGCGCGGCTCATCTCCTTTTTTGGATCCATGGATGATCTCCACAAGGCATCCGTGGAGGAACTGACCCTGGTGGAAGGCGTGGGAGAGGCCAGGGCGCGCATCATCCATGAACACCTCCACACCGAGAGTGAGACCCCATGAAACAGCTGCATCTTATCGACGCTTCCGCCTACATTTTCCGCGCCTTCCACGGTCTGAGGCCCCTGACCGCCCCCGACGGGACACCCACCAATGCGGTCTACGGGTACACCCAGATGCTCTTCCGCATCCTCCGCGACGCTGGAGATTCCCTGGTGGCGGCGGTGTTCGACGCCCCGGGCAAGTCCTTCAGGGCCGACCTCTATGATGCATACAAGGCCAACCGCCCCCCGGCCCCCGAGGAGATCAAGATCCAGATCCCCCTGTGTCAGAAACTGACGGAATACCTGGGAATTCCCGCGTTCTCCATGAGCGGCTTCGAGGCCGACGACATCATCGCCACCCTGGCCACCATGGGGAGAAGGGCGGGCATGGAGATCATCATCCACAGCGCCGACAAGGATCTCATGCAGCTGGTGGACGATCACACCCACCTGTTTGACTCCATGAGAGACAAGACTTACGACAGCGCCGCCGTGGAGGAAAAGTTCGGTGTTGGTCCCGCCCTCATCGGCGATCTCCTGGCCCTCATGGGAGACTCCTCGGATAACATCCCCGGTGTGGCAGGAGTCGGCGCCAAGACCGCCGCCAAGCTCCTTGTGGAACACGGCTCGCTGGAAAATGTTCTGGCCGCCGCCTCTTCCATCAAGGGCAAGCTGGGGGAGAAGCTGGCCCGGGACACGGACAAAGCCCGCCTGTCCAGAGTCCTCGTGGAGTTGCGCACCGATATTCCCATGGAGCATCCGCTGGAGCAGCTGGCCCGCCTCCAGACACCCCACATGGAGGAGCTTCGCGACATGCTGCTGTCTCTGGGATTCAAGCGAGTGCTGGATCAGGTGGAGCAGACACTCCGGGCCGGGTCCACCCCCGAAGCGAGAGCCCAGGAGCCCGGCACCGCAAACACCACGGTGACCTCGGCCACGGTGCCGGACCAGCTTGTCATGCCCGAGGCCGCCGGGGGAGTGGCCATCCAGATATGGGTCGACGGGGAGGATCCGCTGAAGGCCGAACCCACCGGATACGCGCTGGGAAACGGCACCCACACGCTCTATGTGCCGCTGGGGTACACCCTCTTTCGCCAGGGCATCGATCAGGAGAAGGGACTCGCTGCGCTGAAGCCCATCCTGGAAGATCCCTCCATCCCCAAGACCATCTACCAGCACAAGCACCTCCTGCAGGTGTGCCAGCGCTATAACATCACCGTGGCCGGTCCCGTCATCGATCCCCTCATCATCTCCTACCTGGTGGATGCCTCCCGCACGGATCTCTCCCTGGAGGCCCTCACGGAATCGGAGCTGGGGATTCCTCTCGCGGGCAGCCGCGCCCTCATGGGGACCGGCGCCAAAGCCATCTCCTTTCACGAGCTTCCCCCCGAGAAGGCACAGGAGGCGGCGAAACATGAGATAGAAGCACTCTGGGCCCTGGGGAGCCACCTGGAGAGCCTCATGGATGAGGAGACCCGCTCCATATACCTGACCATGGAGCTGCCACTGACCCGCGTCCTGGCCCGGCTTGAGGCCACGGGGATCCTCCTGAACCGCGAGGTGCTCGCCGAGCTGGAGGGGACCCTGGGCAAGGCCATGCTGGAATACGAACAAAAAATTCGCGAGGAGGCCGGATACGACATCAACATCAACTCCCCCAAGCAGCTCCAGAAGTTCCTGTTCGAGGAGCAGGGCATCCCGCCCATGAAGAAAATAAAGACGGGCCACTCCACCGACGCGGAGACCCTGGAGCTTCTCGCGGAGCACTATGAGGTCGCCAGCTGGATCCACGAGTACCGGACCCTGAGCAAACTGCTCTCCACCTACATCCTCGCCCTCCCCAAGATGATCCACGCCAAAACCGGGCGGGTGCACACCCACTTCAACCAGGCCGTGGCCGCCACGGGTCGTCTCTCGTCATCGGATCCCAACCTCCAGAACATCCCCATCCGCACCGACGTGGGCCGCCGGATCCGCGAGGCCTTTGTCGCCCCCGCGGGTTACCAGCTCGTAGCCCTGGACTACTCCCAGATTGAGCTGCGGGTGCTGGCCCATCTGTGCGAGGACCCGACCCTCAGGGGCGCCTTCCTGGAAGACAAGGACATCCACACCGCCACCGCCTGCGAGATCTTCGGGGTCACCCCCGAGACCATGGAGCGGGATATGCGCCGCCTGGCCAAGGCGGTGAACTTTGGCGTCATTTATGGACAGACCGCCTTCGGCCTCTCCCGCACCATCCACATCCCCATGGGAGAGGCCCAGAAATATATCGACAGGTACTTCGAGCGCTACCCCAAAATCAAACAATACATGGACAACGTGATCCTGAGCGTGAAGGTGCACGGATACGCGCGCACCATGCTCGGACGAAAACGCCCCCTCAACATAAATGATCGAAAAAATCGGGCCGCCGTGGAGCGCATGGCCCAGAACATGCCCATCCAGGGCACCGCCGCCGATATTCTCAAGCTGGCCATGATCAAGGCCATGGACACCATTGATGCCCAGTGGCCCATGGTAAAAATGCTCCTCACGGTCCACGATGAGCTGGTCTTTGAGGTCCCCGATGAGCAGGTCGCATCCTTCGGGCCCGCCATGGAGAAAGTCATGGAGGAGATCGTCCCCCTGAGCGTCCCCCTGAAGGTGGACTGGTCAAGCGGCAAAAACTGGGCCGAGGCCCACTGACCATGCTGACAGGGCCCCTGCCCTCACCACAAAGGCCCGAATAAAACCCCATGCATCATTATCTTCTGCCGGTCATCCTTTCCTGCTTCCTGCTCGCCTGCGCGGTCTTCGGCGGGAATTCCAC
>JAHJLU010000727.1 GCA_018821745.1 Myxococcota bacterium
GATTTTCAAATCAAAATTGGCAAAGTTCGTGGTGAGGAAGTCCACGGGGTCGGGAGTCTCACAGAGAAAACCGCCTATGGAAGGGAGGGCCTCCACCATCTTCTCCAGATCCTCCACCAGAGTAGGTTCGGCATCGGGCATGGCCTGCAGGAAGAGACCGCCGGCGCCGGTCACCTCTCCGTCTGCGTCGAACTGGATGGAGAGGGCAAAGGCTGAAGGGGTCTGTTCCGAGGAGAGAAAATAATCGGCCAGGTCCTTGGCCATGGACCCGTGCATAATGGGGACCTTGCCCTCGTAGGGCTGCTTGGCGTCTTCGAGGTACTTGGTGACAGTGAGGAATCCGGCGCCGAGAAAGGGCGAGATGTCAAAGGACTCCAATGGTTTTTCAAGAGGAATACTCCGTGCCTTCAGGTGGCCCCGGACTTCACCGGTGGCCGTTACCTCAACGCTCAGACCTTTTATGGGCCCCGTGCAGTCGATGGCCAGCGAGAGGCGGTCGTTCCCCTTGAGGTTTGCAGACAACAGCGCGGCGGCCAGGTATGCCTGCCCGAGGACGTAGGTCTCCAGAATGCCATGGCCGAAGTTGAGCCGCATCTCCTTGACCATGAGGGTCCCGTTGACAAAGGCACCGCGGACCTTCCCGTCGGCCAGCAAAAAGTGATGGATCTTGTCCCGCTGCCGCATCTTGAGCAGCTCTTTGGTGGTGAAGGTCGTTGTGGAAATCTTTTCCATGGAGAGCCCTTTCGCCTCCCCGTGTTGTCTCGCGGGAAGTCATACCGATAATGGTCATGCTGCGCCACTTGTCAAACTCCTTCGCATTTTTTTTTGTGCTTGGGAGGAAATTGCCCATGCTTTGTGGCATACTGGAGCAACATTACACCTCTCAGGAGATCGCCCTCATGAAAACAATTATATGTATCCTCGCGGTGCTGAGCCTTGCGCTGGTATCCTGCGACCCCCCAACCTCCAGCGATAACAACAACAACGTGAACAACACGAACAACACCAATAATGTCAATAACACCAACAACGTGAACAACACTAATAATGTCAATAACACGAACAATGTGAACAACACCAACAACACCGATCCCTGCAAGGGGATGGACTGTGATGGGTTCGGGACCTGCGAGGTGATCGATGACGCCGCGGTGTGTCAGTGCGATGAATGCTACTGGCACGAGGATGATGACCCCCTGACCTGTGTTTTCTATGGTTGTGATGACAAGCCGGTTATCTATCTCTACCCCGAGCAGACCACCACGGTGAGAGTCGCCTTTGCCGACCTCTCTCATCTGGCGTTGACCCACACCTATCCCCCGTACCCCGATGACGGATGGCTGGTGAGCGCCGAGCCCGACGGGACGCTCCACGATATATCCACGGGCCAGGAATACTATGCGCTCTTTTACGAGGGTACAGCCACGTTCCATATGGGGATCTCCGAAGGGTTTGTGGTTTCGGGCACCGATGCCCTGGCGTTTTTGGAAGAGACCCTGGCCTACCTGGGATTCTCCCGCCGGGAGGCCAACGAGTTCATCATCTACTGGCTGCCGCAGCTCGAGCAGCATCCCTACAATTACCTGCGGTTCCTGCAGGATGAATGGGAGTCCATGGTGCCCCTCACGGTGAACCCTGTCCCCGATTCAGTGCTACGGGTCCTCATGCTCCATGTACCCGTGGATGAAACATTCTCGTGCCCCCCCCAGACCCTCGTTCCCGTGGAACGCCATGGATTCACGCTGGTAGAGTGGGGCGGCAGAACCCTTGCAGGACAAGCGATTCACTGAAGATGTCAAGTCTGTAACTTCGCTGCAACTGGGAAACGCATGGGGTATGCCTGTTTGGGAGGCCGCAAAGGGCCAAAACTCCCATTACTGTTGTTTCAAAGGCTAACAGGCAAGGTTTCGATAGAATGAAACAACCGCATACCCTTGTGGACAATGGTCTCCGCAAATGCCTGTTGGTAGCGGATTGGCGGCCTTTTAGGCATTGACAACCCTGCCCGTTTCCAGTAAAAATTACAGCATATCAATCTTGGGTAAGAATGTTTTTTACCCACACACTTAAGGAGTTCGAAATGGTTAAAATTCTGTTAGGAGCAGTCTTCGCGCTTTCCATGCTTCTCGTCGCAGTGCCCCAGGCCGAAGCGAAAAAAATGCACAAGTATCAGTGCTATCGCCACCACAAAGGCAAAGTGAAGGGCAAGTCAATATTAGTTTGGGCATACTCCAAAACCAAAGCCCAGAACAAAGCCTTCAACAAGTTCAAAAGCCGCGGGCTCAAAGTTCACTACGCAAAATGCTACAGAAAGTAATCCCCCTCCATTGATCACCTCCATGTAACAAACAGGGGACCGCGAGCCGCGTCTGTCTGACTGTATCACACTAACACCTGCGGATCTCAGGGGTGTGTGAACCAGCCGCAAATCCATGGCTTCCCATTGCCATACACAGCCTCTTTCCCCTCCTCTGCAAATCGGGAGTCGTCCATGCCATGGTAGAGGCTGCTCCTGAGCAGATATCCCTGGCCCTTGAGACACCCGAAGGCCCAGCCCTTGGTGCGGTGGAGGATAAACCCCGGGACTCCTGCTTTATAGGTCGCGATGATATTGTCCCTGAGAGTCTTTGAGACAACATGCTCGGAGTCCGGCTTTTGGGGCGCGGGGTGCTCGGTATTGCCCGTGCGAAGGGTGAGGGATTTGATTGAAGTGAATGGGGAAGGTGTAGACAGGGCGGGGCACTGTGTCCCCGTTGCCCAATAAAATTTGAAGGATGTCTCCACCTCTTCTTTGTCACGCCGGGCCATGAACACCTGATGAACTTCAGCCTCAAGGCTGTCGATGGTGTGAATGGTGTAGGTCATGAACACATGGGTGGCGGTCACCCGGACATCTATCAGGTCGCCCCCGCCGTCGATTATGTGATGGTATCGCCCCCCCCTGAGCAGAAGAAAGACATATCCGGGGGAGGGACCAAAGAAGGTGGCAGGTGCACCAACCAACTCCGGCGTGCCGTTTTGGTCAAAATCCAGCAGCAGAAAAGGCAGGTCGTCGTCCCCTGGAGTTTTCTTCGCCGGCTGATTGAGCTTGATATGCGCCAACCGGAACAGGTTTCGTTGATGCTCGGTGTTGTCGGGGGCCAGCAGGCTCTGAATCCGGCCCGTGTTAGTGGAGTCGGGTTTGATGAGAAAAGGTTTCAGCAGATCATAGGGTTTTTTGTTCCTGAACTTCCCGTTGGCCACCTTGGCAAAATACTGGACCGGGGGATTTATCTCGGACTTTGCCACCGCCCCGTGCGCCTTGGGGAGCACGGGTTTAGCATTGGGCTCAGCCGTGGTGGAGCGATTGCAGGAGAGAAAAACAGCGAAGAGAAATAAGGGGAGAGTCAGACGGAACATTGGGTAATTCTCCGGGTTGAGAAAGCGCTGTAATGAAAACACTGTACCACGAGGTGGGGCTGAAATACAACGTAAGTGCGGGCTTTTCATGAGCGATTTCGATCCCTTTTGGCTTTGGTGGCCACGAGGTGCTGGCTTTTGGCATCGAAAACGTGTATACGCGTAAAAAAGTTTGAAAAAAACTGTTAATCCGCCACACCAAGTCTGACGCCAATGGATACTTTCAACAATCTCCTCATTTTTTACAACGACAAGATTGGTCCCACCATTCTGCTGCTTTTGCTCCTGCCCGCCGGTTTGCTCTATACTTTCATGCTGAAGTTCATTCAGTTTCGGAAGATGGGGACCGCCGTCAGCATCGTCGCCGGCAAGTATGACGACCCGGAGAATCCTGGAGATATCAGCCATTTTCAGGCGCTCTCCGCGGCGCTCTCCGCCACCGTCGGCATCGGGAATATAGCCGGTGTGGCAATGGCCATCGCCTGGGGGGGACCGGGCGCTGCCTTCTGGATATGGGTCACGGGTTTTTTAGGCATGGCCCTCAAATACGCGGAGTGTACGCTGGCGGTGAAGTACCGGGAGAAGGACGAAGAGGGCTATGTCGCCGGCGGTCCCATGTACTACATTAAAAAGGCTCTCTTCAGCAAGTTGGGTCGTTTCGCCACGATCATGGCCGTGATTTTTGCCGTGGGCACGCTGCTGTGTTCCTTTGGGACGGGGAACATGCCCCAGGCCAACTCCATGGCCCAGGCCATTCACGGGACTTACAACATCAAACCATGGATCTCCGGCCTGATTATCGCGGTGCTGGTCTTTCTGGTTATTGTGGGCGGCATCAAACGCATCGGCAAGGTGGCGGGGACCCTGGTTCCCTTCATGGCGGCCTTCTATGTTCTCGGGGCGCTGACAGTGATCTTCATCAACTACGACAAGGTCGGAGCGGCTTTTGGTCTGATCTTCAAGGGTGCCTTCACGGGGGAATCCGCGCTCAAGGGCGGCTTCATCGCCACCATGCTCTGGGGGATAAAAAGAGGGCTCTTCTCCAACGAGGCCGGTCAGGGTTCAGCTCCCATCGCCCACGCCGCGGCCAAGACCAAATATCCGGTCCGCGAGGGGCTGGTCTCCATGCTGGAGCCCTTTATCGACACGGTGCTCATCTGCACTCTCACGGCGCTGGTGATTATCATCGGCGGGCTTTACATCCTCCCCAAGGGAGCCGAGCAACCTCTCTACGACGGCGCTGTCCTCACCACCCTCTCCTTCAAGAGTGGTCTCGACCCCATTGGGCTTGGCAACTTCGGACAGCACATGGTGGCCATCTCCACCATCCTCTTTGCCCTCTCAACAGCCATCTCCTGGTCCTATTACGGGGATCGGTCCGTGGAATTCCTCTTCAAAAATCCCAAGGCCGTCCTGTTGTACCGGATCCTTTTTTCCGTCGTCATTTTTATCGGTGCCGTCCAACCCATGAAGGTTGTATGGAATTTCGCCGATATGGCCATTACATTTATGGCCTTGCCTAATCTCATCGCACTGTTTATCCTAGCCCCGGAAGTTCTGGGCGCGACCCGCCATTACTTCAAGGATATTCACGGCTCCAACTAGATATAACATCTTGTATTTCAATTTGTTTTTAGCAAGGACACTCCAATGAACGAACTGGACACACTCACCATTCAGCAGATCCGCATGCTCAGCGCCGAGATGGTGCAGAAGGCAAAATCGGGGCATCCCGGCCTCCCTCTGGGAGCGGCACCCATCGCCTACGCTATTTTCAACAACCTCATGAAATTTGATCCAACCCACGCGGACTGGATGGATCGGGACCGGTTTGTATTGAGCGCAGGCCACGGCAGCGCCATGCTCTACGCCATGCTCTTCCTCTATGGATACGATGTCACCATGGAAGACCTGAAGCAGTTCCGGCAGCTTGGGTCTAGGACTCCCGGCCACCCCGAGTACTGGTGTCTTCCCGGCGTGGAGACCGCCACGGGCCCTCTGGGTGCCGGCTTCTCCAATGCCGTGGGTATGGCTCTGGCCGAGAAACATCTGCGCGCCAGGTACGGTCACGAGATCGTGAACCATCGCACCTACGTCATCGTCTCCGACGGGGATATGGAAGAGGGCATCTCCTCAGAGGCGGCCTCTTTCGCAGGGACCCACAAGCTCTCCAACCTCGTGGCCTTCTACGATTCCAACGGCATCTCCATAGAGGGCAACATAGCCGATACCTTCACGGAGAACGTGCGGGGCCGCTTCGAGGCCTTTAACTGGTACGTCGACACGGTCAACGGCGAAGATCCCGAGGCGGTGACC
>JAHJLU010000728.1 GCA_018821745.1 Myxococcota bacterium
CAAGGCCTATCTGGCTGCCCACGGGGTTCCTACTCCCGCCTACCGATCCGTGGCCCCCGGTGAAGACGCCTCGGTGTGTTCGGGCTTGGAGTTCCCCCTGTTTGTCAAACCCCGCAGCGAGGATGCCTCACTGGGCATCGGGATGAACAGCAGGGTGACCTCCACCACAGAGCTTGCCGAGCGCATCGCATACATACACCGGACCTACGGACAGGATGCCCTGGTGGAGCAGTTCATCGCGGGGCGAGAGTTCAACGTGGCGCTGGTGGGGAACAATCCATCAGTGGTCCTTCCCATCTCCGAGATTATATTTGACTCCCGTCTCACTGTCCCCATTGTGACCTACGAGGGGAAATGGCAGGAAGATTCGGATCAATACACGGGGACCCTCCCGCGGTGTCCGGCACCCCTTGAGCCCCACGAAGAAGCGGTCCTCCACAAGGTCGCCAAAAGAGCCTATGATCTTTGTGGACTGCAAGACTACGGCCGGGTGGATATCCGCATGGAGGATGGTGTTCCCTTTGTTCTTGAGGTGAACGCCAACCCCGATATCAGCCCCGAGGCCGGGCTCGCCCGCAGCGCCCGAATTGCCGGGATTCCATACGACCAGCTTATCAGAAGGATTGTGGAGTATGCCCTCTCCCGACGCAAATAACACCCTTCGTGACCTTGTGGCTGCCGATAGAGAGCCCCTTGAGCTCCTGCTCCGGGAAACAGGTGCCTTCACCCCCGAGGAGGTCGACTGTGCCCTGGAGCTCCTTGACCTGGTGCTCAATGACCCATCCCAGAAGGATTACCACGTGATAGTCTCGACCCGGGGAGAAGCAGTGGCGGGGTACGTGCTCTTTGGTCCCGTCCCCCTCACCCTGGGGACCTTTGATGTCTACTGGATTGCCACCTCCCCCTCCTTTCAGAATCAGGGGCACGGCAGGCGGCTCATGGTCCGTTGCGAAGAGGCAATGCGTGATATGGGCGGAAGGCTGGTGTGCATCGAGACCTCCTCCCAGGAGAGCTACGTCGCAACACAGGCCTTTTACACCGCCCTGGGTTATGAAATCGCCTCCCGCATCCGTGATTTCTACAAACCGGGGGATGACCGCCTCACCTACGTCAAGCGACTGACCGATCCTCTTTAGTTCCCGTAAATGAATGATCCTGAGCGGGTCCATGAGGAAATTGGGAGGGGAGAGCTATATCTCATCATTCAGGCAATGCAGCAGGGAGTCATGGGGCCCTGTCTTCTGAGGGATGGGGAACAATAAGACAATGGCGACGGAGCCGGGGGTGGGATTTTCGGGTTGGAAACCATGGGGATATCGGTGATCTCCACGCTGGTCTTCCTGTTCTCCCGGGAGTGGCCAAAGAGGTTGATGTACTTGCAGTGTGGTAATTTTTCGTCAATTGAGTGGTTGTTTTTTATTGTGGTCATGGTGGTGTGTTCCTTTCTGGTTCATTGACTGTGCTCAATGCAAAGAGAGGACCAAAACCGTACCAGTTGCACAAGATGCTGATTTTACAATAGTGTTACTGATTATCCAGGGGAAAACGGGGCCACGCTTCACGTGATCTTCGTCGAATGAAGGACAGGGCTGTCCCCATAGGGACACAAACCGGGCGATTATTGGATTTGGCGATTGGGGTTGTGGGGGGTGACCGGCGAAAAAACAGGGAAAAAAATAAATAGGCATTAAAAGGGGCGTGGCTGCCGTACATCTCCTTCATGACGCGTTTGCCCAGGGAACAGCCTATGGGAGCTCCCGGATGAAAAAGGCCGAATCCTCCTGGGGACTTCACAAAAGCCGGTTTTCGGGTATTATTGACCTGCACCAAAAAGAGAAATGAGGCCCACCATGAAAGCACCGCTCCTTGTCATCATTGCCGCTTTTATTCTTCCATACACACCGGCAGCAGCACAGCAGCCCGCGGGTGTCAGGCTCAGGCGGCCCCGCCCCCGTCCATGGCCCCGCCCCCTGCCTCCTCCGGTGCTCATCGTGCAGCAAAAGAAGCGCTCCGTGCCGCTGGAGTTGACCCGGCTGGACATCAAGGCAACGGTAATCGGGCATCTCTCCAGAACAACCATGACCATGACCTTTTACAACGCCAACAGCCAGGCCCATGAGGGGGATCTCTATTTTCCCCTCCCCGAGGGAGCCACGGTCAGTGGCTACGCCCTGGATGCCAACGGGAGGATGGTCGAAGGGGTGGTGGTCGACAAGGACCAGGGCCGCCAGGTTTTCGAGACGGAAGTGCGCAAGGGGATCGATCCAGGGCTCGTGGAGTGGACCAAGGGGCGAAACTTCAAGACCCGGATTTTTCCGATTCCGGCCAGAGGGAGCCGCACGGTCTCCGTGAGCTACGTTGCCGATGTGGATCACACGGCCAATGGCGACACTTACCGCATTCCCCTGGCGTTTCGGAAAAAGATCAAGGCCTTCTCGATCAGGGTTGAAGTGGTCAAGGCCGCATCGAAGCCTCTGATCCAGAGTGGCGGGCCATC
>JAHJLU010000729.1 GCA_018821745.1 Myxococcota bacterium
GCCCTGGCCCATTACGAGCAGGCCATGGAGCTTGCCGCCGACGATGACGAGACCAAATACGACATAGCGACCCGCCTCAAATGGCTCAAAGATCAGATGGAAATCACCCCCACCGAAGCTCCCGAGCAATAAAGCCCCGGCAGCTCCCCGATTCTCCCTTGTGACCGATGTCTTCGCTGGGAGCACGGGCATCTTGCCCGCAGTCTTGTCCCTTTTATCCTGTATGTGATTCCAACAATCAAATCTATAAAAGCAGAGTTGTGAGGTTTTACCGTGGATTACGTTATGCAGGGAGGGAATCCCAGAAGCCCAGGGTTTGGGTGCCCACACGCGCCGCCCATACGAAGTATGGCTCCAGGGAGGCGGCGACCCAGTGGATGGTGTTCGTCTGACTATCTTTATGAATACAGATGGCCGCAAATTCATACCCCTTCTTCTGACCATCGAGGAGGCTTTTCTCAACGGCTGCGACCAGGGAAAAACCGTCGGCGACTCGGGTCGCTATTGCAGCGGCCAGGGCCGAATTTACAATTTGTTCTCCATATCCTGTGCAACTGATGGCCACCTCATGGGTGCAGAAATTCCCCGCGACTGTTGGAGTATCCCCTACTCTGCCAACGGTCTCAAATCCAACTCCACCGGTACTCGTGACTGCTGCAAGATGCCCATCGCAGTCAACAACAACTGCACCAATGGTGCCTTTCCCGTCTGGTTCGAACGGGTGCAACGCCTGAGACTCGGCGTTGCTTTGTGTATAGGCTTCCAACCGTTCCACAGTCGCCAGGTCTTCTGTGGGAAGTTTCAAATCATGGATGAGATTTCGTGCACCGGTACTGTCGAGGACGCAGAACTTCTCATGCTGGAGCAAAAAAGCCAGCTTGGAGGGGTTAATGATATCCCTGCAGTTCATGACAGCGGAAAACTTCTGCCGTGTGCTCTCCATGAAACTGGCGCTGACCCGTGCGACGCCATCGGATTGCAGCGCCGCTCCATACCCCGCATTAAAGCATGGATTGTGCTCCAGTAAATATGCAGCCTTGACAGCCCGTATTTCTGCCTTGGTCGCACCTGTGGCGTGGTTCATTTTTTTGTGTTCCAGCAGGAGCGATGATTCGTAAGTTTGGGCTTCAGGGCTGCTTATGTTTTCAAGGACGCTGTTAAGTGCGGTGGCCGCTGTTTGTGCTTTTGGACCCTTGGGATCGGCGGGGCCGGAGCCACCATGAAGAAGAGTTATCTTCTTTCCGTTTTGTAAATCGGAGAGGGAGATGCTCCCCTTTTGTGTATAAATGGTCATAAATCCATCCTTTGGACATTTGTATTCAAACCTGCTGCTCAAGCAAGGAATGGATGATAACATTTTGAAATTAAAATAAAAGGTAATCTCCTGCCGTTATTCAACACCTTCAGCACTCTCACCGGGAACGACCCCCTCCCGCGCCACATTGAGCAGGAGTTCGCGGCTTACATTCGGTGCGGAGTACGGCGCACGGCTTCGTGCGACTCACCTGCACCGAGTGTGAGAAGAGCTATCTGACACCAACTACTGAGCCGACTCACGCATGCCTCGACAATCTGAATGAAATAAGCTTAATGGTTTATTTCAGGTTTTTCCCCAATGAAGGAGATAATAATGCGAATCTCAAGAACCGCAAATGAGAGTTCATGCAAGTGTTACATCGGTGAGGAATGGGGAGAGCGCTCCTGTTGAGGGTTATTTGATAGTGAAGACTCCCGGATTTTTCACCGGGCCGTTTGCGATCGCAATGAAATTCAGGAGTTCAAAGTGTCAAAATAGCTGTGTCGCGGTCTTAGCTTGATTCGAGATTACAGGCGATGCGGTCGAGGTGGAGTGAAGTGTCCGACCCGTGAGCATTTAGGTGGTTTGGCATGTATCTGCGAGGTGTTTGAATAAGTCGGATGACCAGGCGGTGATGGTGTGGGGGTTTGTCAGGAATGGTACCAGGTCTTGCTTTGCAGCGGCCAGGTTGACTGTGTCTATGCGCTTGTCCAGTAGAGCTCTAAAGCTTTCGGGAGTGAGAGAGACCGTATCAGGAAGGTGCCCGGACTGGTGCATTCGTTCACTGAGATGTGTGAGGTCACAGGGGATGCCATGCATAACAAACCACTGGAAGTCATACCAATCTCTGCCTTTTACGCGGTTCTTCCAGTTTCTGCAGAGCACGGCGTGCATTTTTCCGGCAAATGCACTTTCAAGAGTGTAGGTGCGAACGGAGAAAGGAATAGGCTTAAGGAGAAATGGGGTTGTTGTGCTGAACGCCCCGGGAGGATCAGTATCGAGCTCAACTTTGATGGAGAGCTTTTTGCCCTTGGGGATAAGCTGGGCGATTGGTTCAGGTACCTCAATTTCAAGCAACTGGGTACGGGTATCTGATTTTTGGAAAGCGGACTCAATTCTGCTCTCGAATGTTTTGGTTTTTTGGGTAATGGAGACATGAAAACCCCATGAGGAGAGTTCGCGCTGGATAAACTCAAGGTGAGGATTGAGGTTAAAATCAGCCTGTGGTGACATGAGGGAGAAGTGCAGATCTTCTGAGAACCTGTCAAGTCCGTGCAGAATACGAAGCGCGGTGCCCCCATAAAAGGCTGCGTGCTCAAAGAATTTGCTCCGCCATAGACCAAGCAGCGCTAACTCCTGGAAGATCTCGGTGAGCGCCCTTTCATAATCCGAGAGGGTTGAAGGTGAGTATTTTGCGAGCATAACCTCTATGGCTTTGTTCATTTCTTTTTGCTCCCTTTCCTGACCAATCTGCCAGCGATGGCTGTCTTTCTGGAGCGCAGTTTCGTCGACAATGTTTCGAGGAGCGCAGCGTCCATGGAGAAGAGTTTTTGCTCATCGACTCTCAGATTTTCAAGGAGGAACTGCTCCATCTCCATGATTGAACTTATGTTTCCCAGTCGATCATGTTTTAAAATATCAGCCAGGGCCCGCTCAGGGAGTGCCATGAGGAAGCCCGAGTCTCCAGCAGAGATTCTGGTAAACCCCGTGGACATATCTGCAGAGTGGGTATAGGTGAAGGGCCCGACCGGGGTTTCAAACTCCTTTGAACGTCCAAGACAGACTGAAGTAACTATCTGGCTTCTTTCAGGAATCAGACCATAATATCCAAGAGCATAGAGCCCTGAAATGAACGACGGGCCATAAATGAGATTTGCAAGAAACTCTAGTACGATGGGACGCCGCCGCTCATGTTCCCCCAGTACATAGAGCCCTTTCTTCACCCTGATAATATCCCCGTTTTTCAAAAGCCGTGTAATTTTGTCGTTGGGAGAGGCATATCTGGAGAGGGCGAACAACAGTACCTGATAATCAAACTCTTCACGATGTATTAGCTGTCTCAGTTTCCTGTTCATGGTCATTTTTTAACCCAGTAAGTCGCAGTTGTCTAG
Source organism: Myxococcota bacterium (assembly GCA_018821745.1). GTDB lineage: Bacteria > Myxococcota_A > Polyangia > HGW-17 > HGW-17 > SZUA-580. Next base: position 3,409 of record JAHJLU010000729.1, read on the forward strand.
ATTTACTATGCTAAATAATAACTATATGACGAACAAATAGTAAAAAATTTGAAAACCAGGAGCGATGCTTGTCCTTCCACCAGCCTAACCTGCCTGCTGAAAATTATACGTCTTGGCGGTCCCCGTGGCTGGGCGGGGTTGAAATTCCGGAGGGTGGTGTAATGGGCGACGGGCCAATTCTTTCCGGGGGCTTCTCGGGGAGCCCAAGGGGCAGCGGATTGGCACGGGGGAATGCGGAGTGTTGGCGTTTTTCCTTGAGTGGATTTCTTTTCGTGGGGTATTATGTGGTCGTCTTTTCAACAGGATAGGGACGTGATTTGACCATTTTAAGAAGCGAGGAGAGTTTCATGAGCAATGATTGGCGCATATCCATAGCGGCCCTGCTTGTTCTCATAGCGGCCTGCAACCGTCAGGTAGACGAAAAAAAGATGCGGGAGATGGTCAGGGAGGAGGTACAGCGTGAGGTGGCGCGCCAGGTGGAGGAGTACCAAAAGGCATGGAAAAAGAGTCCGGTTGCCAAAATTGGCAAAATCGCCGAGGAGGAAAAGCCGGTGACGGCTCAACCGGAATCAGCGCTGCCCAGAGCGCCCATTTATGATGGGGCGACCAGACAGAAACATCGCCGCGACCGGGATCAGCGCCGCTTTGAAAATA
>JAHJLU010000730.1 GCA_018821745.1 Myxococcota bacterium
CTTTGGACGATTTCTTCTCGGAAGACACGCCCTTGGCATTTTTTTGCGGGGATCTTCGAGACGCCTCAGCGCCCCCTTCTTTTTCGGGGGAAATGGGTGTCACCTCAGGGTTGTCCCGGGTTTCAACCATGGGTCGGTTTCGGTTTGTCTGACGTCGTTTTCCTTTTCTTCCCATTTGTCTCCTCGTCCCGTTGCCGTCTTTGGTCCGGTGTTCCTGTTATGCCGAGTCGGGAATGACTCATAACATACCTACATTTATCATGCAAAGCTGAGCTGAAGGTTTTTCACCCGGGGGAGTAAAGGCGATGGTAACAGTTGGTTCAAAAGAGGGGGATTTTACAGGGAGCGAGAAATCAGGAGGGGTCGGGGAAGGCGCCCGTCAGGGGAGTTCGGGGCGGTAGTCAGCCTTGCACACACCAAGGTCACAGAACTCACCGTAGCCGCATTCGTCATCGATGCTGCAGGTGGCATGGCAGTAGGTGTTGAGGCAGACAGCGTTCTCTCCGCACTGTGAGGAGAAGACACATTCGGGATCCAGGGGATTGGGGTCGTCGATGCAGACGTTCTCGGCGCAGATTTGACCCGTGGGGCACATGGGGGAGGCCATGTCACATTCGAGAGCGCATTTGAAGTCGATGCTGCAGATTTTTGTTCCGCACTCTTCGCTGTTCTCGCAGAACACTTTGGAGTCGCCACACACGGGGTTGTCTTCGGGGACGCAACGACCGCAGGGGGCGCACACTTCGTTCTCATTGCACTCATCGTCACTGGCGCAGCCAGGAACACAGATGTGATACCCAAGAGTGTCGGAAAATTCGCAGATGGTGCCGTTACCACAGTCTTCATCTTGAGCACACCGGGTCTCAGGTGCCTCTTCTGCGGAACAGTATCCCGCCTCAAGGCAGATTTCCCCGAGATTACAATCCGCTGAGACGGCGCACAGGTTGGCGCAGCCGAAGTCTGCACAGAACTGCTGAGCACTGCAGGCGTCTTCATCGCCGCAGGGCTCGTTTTCAACGGGCCAGCAGTAGTCGCCGTCGCAGCTCCAGCAGCCTGAGTCATCACAGTAGCCGCAACTGTTGTCTTCTTTCTCGTGGTTCCAGCATCCGGAAAGGATGAAGATAAAGGTGACTGATACAAGAGTGAGTAATGTAGTACGTTTCATGATGTAACCTCCGTCGTTAACTGCCCCGAAAATGAGCAATTGCCGTGCCACATGCACGCAGCAAAGCAGATTGCTGTCAAATCCCGGGGGAAGTCCGGGCACGCCTTTCCATAAACGGCGAAAAGCGATAAAGTGAAAAGGCTAAATAATTTAAAACCTTACAGGGGTTTTCCGGGGCTGGCCCCGGGCTGTTACGACCAGATTCTTTTTGCAAACACCGGGGAATAAGTAAAACCCCGCAGGCGTTCTTGAGAAAAATGGTCAGTCCTGCACTGCACCTTTAGTCTGTGATAGTACAAACAAAAAAAAAACCAACAAGAATCTGTTAACTATCTGATACACCCCCCTGCGTTTTCTGTCGTCCGGGGTTCACATTGGGAGGGAATTCCATTAGTATGCGATCATGAAATTCATCGGTCCCCTGCTCATATTACTCATAGCTTTTTCCTGTTCCAAAATTCCCCCGGAAAAAACCCTGCGGAAAGTTCAGGGTCTCATGCGGTCCGAGAGCCACAAAGAGGCCTGTGAAAAACTGCAGACGATCGACACCAAAAAGATCGGAAAGTGGGCGGGAGACACCATCTATAATTATCTGCGCCTCAGAGCCCTGTGTGTTCATCACAGCGGCCAGAAGGGTGGTACCATTGCGCTGGCGTCACCCTACCGCGAGTATTATGGGGCCATGCTCTCCGTAGGGGCGGGGAAGAGCCTTGAGAAGGCCACGGGGTTTCTGAAAAAAGCCCTGGCCAGCAGACCGAATCACGCGGAACTGTATTACCGGCTCGGTCTTTTTTACCTCCTCGACGAGCGCTTTGATTTGGCCTGCCCACTGATCCACAAGGCGGTGGAGCTGGGCCGTACATCCACCGACGGATACCGCCTCTCCCTCGCCAGATGTCTCCTTGGCAACGGGAAAATTGCTCAGATCCCACAAATATTGGCGCCTCTGGTCTACGACGGAGTGGTCCTCAAGGATCTGACCCACGCCCGGCAAATAATGGAGAACGCCCGACTATTCAAGCGGCTCATGCCCCCGCAGATCCGGTCCACCATCCTGGTGGTGAAGTCATTTCTTCGAAAAGGAAACGGGGGGAAGGCCCTCGATATGCTGCTGGAGCAAGTTCAGGCCAACCCCCAGTATCCACTCCTCCATTATCTGCTGGCGGTGGTTCATCTTCGCCTGGGGAACAAGGCCGACTCCGTCTCCCAGCTGCGGCAATGTCTCAAGCTCGACCCCACTGACCCCGATGCCTGGTATCTGCTGGCCCGCCTTTATCTCAACAGCACCCACGCGAATCTGGCAGAGGGGTTCCTCAAGAAATCACTGCGGTACGATCCGCTCTCCTCCAAGGCCCGGACCCTGCTGCGCAACTACTACATCAAAACAGAGGCCTTCAGTCTGGCTGCGGATTACCATCAGACGGTCATCTGGCTCAGCGGTGAGAAACGGAGCGTCAATCAGGCCAAGACCCTTGGTGAGCTGCTGGAAAAGGCGAACCGAAATGACGAAGCCCTGAAAACATGGAAGAAGGTGCTCAAAAAACTTGGCCCCGATGCAGGCATAGATGCGGTGAAGGCCCTGGCCAGAATTCATCTCACCCTCTCCCTGACGGGCTCGGAGAAGACCGTGTACCACCGTAAAGAAGCTGCGCGTCTGGTCAAGCTCGGTCTGAAGCTGCGGCCCATGGATTCGGAGCTTGTCGCCATGGGGAAACAGGTTGGGGTCAAGCATGAGGTCGCAAAATCACCCTTTGAGAGCAAAATTCGTGTAAAGGGTGCAAAACATGTTAATAAGGATGATGATATGCTGTTCAACTAGGATTGGCCTGTTGAATAGCCCCGGCTGTCCCATGGAGAAGGTAATGGTCTTACAAAAACGCCTGTTGGCAATATTCGCTTATCTAATTGTGATTCTTACTTCCCTCGCGGGCTGTGATGAGGGGAGCGGCAGCAAATGTGCCGATGCCTCCTATCAGCCCACGGTGATAACGGTCAAATGGACCCTCAACGGGATCTGGGACAACGGGACCTGGACCTCAAGCTTCGACACCTGCCTGGATTACACGGCTATTTACGCCCATGTACTCATCACGGGCCCCGAAGAGTTTCTGTATGAGACCACCGTCTCCTGCAACTCCATGGAGACCAATATTATTGATGACAGCTGCGATAAGTTCCCCCAGGGCAGCTACTCCGCTTCCGTCACTCTCCTCAACAGCAACAACATTGCCATGACCGAATCGGCCACGACCATCGGGCTCGTAAGTGTCAGCCAGAATAATCCTGCCATCGAGGTGGACATCCCGCTGGAGAGCTTTGACGGGTACGAGACCATGACGGGAACCTACCGGTTCAACCCCACCTTTGACGGCTCCAACTGTGCCCAGGCGGATCCCCCCGTGGATTCACTCGACATTGGCTTTTACAAAGACGGTGTGTTTCTCGAGGAACTCTCCTCTGTTGGTCAATGCAGCGATGAATTTGACATCTCCGAGGTCCCCGTAGGAGATCTCACCCTCGAGATGATCGCCATGGACGCCACCCCCACGGCTGTTTTCTGCGGCACCTACAATATAAAAGTGGGCGCCGGCGTGACGAACCCTGTTTTTGACCATGACGTTACCGCCTTCGGGTGTTCGGTGAATAAATGAAGTCTTTCCCTGCACCGGTAATTTTTCTGATGTCCCTGCTGGCACTGTGGGGCTGCACCCCCATGAAGAGCAAACAGGAGCTTCAGAATCTGGAACCATCAGTGATTCAGTACTATGAACAACTGAAGTGGTACCGGGCCACGCTGGCAAAAGACTATGTGGTCCCTGCCCAGCGACCCAAATTCCTTGATGACGTGGATGAAGCCTCCCAGAAAATGAAGATCTCCTATATCAACGTCATTCGCATCACCCCCTTCGAAAAGAACAAGAAGGCGGCGGTTCGTCTGCGTGTCGTGTGGCATGTGGTTGACGAAGGGATCGTGCACGAGACGGTGGTTGAAGACACCTGGAAACGTTTTAAAAACACATGGCTCAAGGTTTCTTCCAAAATCATCAAGGGCAAGAAGCTGCCATATATTTTCAAACCGTAACGCCGCGCCACAGAATATTTACAGCCGGGTTCCGTAAAACGGTCATTGGCCGGATACTTATGATATCCGTATTTTGGAGTGAAACCGATGAACAACCTTATTTTCTTCCTACTCATCTCGCCGACTCTCGCCGCGCCCGGGAAGGGGGCCGAAAACCTCAAGGGTTACGACCTCCCGGATGCTCAGATATCCTGCATTAGAATTCAGGGGTATTACAATAAAATCAAAACTTTTCAGGCTGCATTCAAGCAGATTTTCACCAAGCGTTTCCACGGCGCCCAGAAGCCCGAGAGTGGGATGGTCTATGTGCAAAAACCGGGCAAAATGGCCTGGGAGTATCTCAAACCCGAGAAGAAGTTCTTCATCGTGGACGGCAAGAAAGTGTGGATCTACGAGCCCTCCCAGAAGCAGGCCATGTGGCGCCACATCAAGGACTCTGCCCTCCCCGCGCCCGTGAAGTTTCTCTGGGGCAAGGGAGATCTGGTGGGGACCTTCCACGTCAAGCTCATCACCAATTCGAAGCATGGTGGCAAGGGGAAGGCTGTACTCAAGCTTGTCCCCAAGAGCGCATCCCCCCATTACCGCAGTGTGCTCTTTGTTTTTACCCCCCAGGGGGCGGTGCTTGAGTCTATCGTGTATGACCACGGCGGCAACAAAAACCACATCATCTTCTCGGGGATCAAGCTCAATACGGTCATCTCCGGCAAGCGGTTCGTGTTTACTCCCCCCAAGGGGATCCAGGTCCTCTATGCGGGGGACAAGGCTGCCCCCGCCAAGAAAAAATAGCCCCCCCCCGCCCCAAGACGCCCTGTCCCTGATTTGTAATGATCCCCCAAAAAGAACTGTCAACCGTGCCTGTCACTGCTGTTTTTTGGGTGAACCAGAACCGATGCCCAAAACGGGGATTTGGTTGCCCGTGGGTGCGTGTTTTTTGTGGATTGATATTATAAGGTGATCTCAGGAAGAGTGGGTGTCGGTCGTCCCGCGATGGACAAGCAGAAACAAAAAGAAGGGGCCGCCGATGAGGGAGGTGATAACCCCCACAGGGACCTGTTGGGGGGCAAGGATGACCCGTGCAACAGTGTCGGCGAAGATCAGGAAACCGGCACCGAACAGCATGGACGCGGGGAGGAGCAGGCGGTGGCTGATGACTCCGCTGATCCGCAGGATGTGGGGGACAATCAGTCCCACGAAGGCAATGGGACCCGCCAGCGCTACCGTGGCCGCCACGGCGATGGAGACAAAGAGGTAGATCAGGATCGTGAGCCGTGAGAGGGAGACGCCGCTGGATCTGGCTGTGTCCTCCCCCAGGGTAAGGAGGTTGAGGTGATCACCCACCATGTTGAGATAGATGAGGGCTGGAAGGACAAAGGGCAACAGCAGCGCCGTCTGCTCCCAGGTGATGAAGTCCATGGTCCCCATGAGCCACCGGACCATCTTGAAGGACTCCTGGTAGGTGGCGGTGTATTGAATGAACATGATCATGGCGCTGCAGAAGAAGGAGATGGTTATCCCCGAGAGGAGCAGTGTGGTGCCGGTCCACTGCCGCGACCGCCTCGAGAGGGCGAAGAGGAGCAGCATGGAGAACATTCCACCAGCCAGCGCCATGGGGAAAAGCCCCAGGAGCGAACCAAATATTCCCTCCATACCAAAGCGAAGGGCGATGACAGCCCCCAGAGACGATCCGGAACTGACGCCTATGGTGTAGGGAGAGACCAGCGGGTTTCTCAAGAGTCCCTGGAGCGCTGCGCCTGACATGGCCAGGGTGGCACCGAGGAGTGCAGCCAGGAATACTCGTGGAGCGCGGATATGAAAGATCCACCTGCTGGCGTCGTCGAAGAGCCCCCCCAGGGGGACAATCTTTGTTGTCCCAACGGAGAGTCCCAAAGCCAATGCTGCCAGCAAAAAGATGACACCACCGGTCAGGACGAGGATGGGCTGTCTGGGGCTGCGTTGCATCATGGGTGCCTGTTTCCCCGTGTTTTGATGAAACAACCCCAGGAGGGATCTTCTCCAATGGAGAGAGAGACACCGAAGGCCTTCTCTCCATGCTCCGTGAGCACTTTTTTCGGATCCCCCGTGGCCATGAGGCTTCCTCTGTGCAGCAGCAGCACCTCCTGGAAACTGTTGAGGATGGCCTGGAGATCATGGGTGACGACAACGATGGAGCTTTGGGATTTGGTATGGATTTCCGAAAGGAGGTTCCAAAAACGCAGCGCCTGCCCCGGATCGAAGAAAGCCGTGGGTTCGTCAAGGAACATGATATCCCGGTTCTGCAGGAGGGCACGGGCAAAGAGAATGCGCCGCTTCTCTCCCCCGGAGAGGGTATGGAAGAGGCGGTGTGAAAAAACTGAGAGCCCCGTGAGTGCAAGGACCTCTTCAATGAGTGCCAGGTCCCCGGCAGCGGGCGTGAGTGCGTTCCTGAGCGAGCTGTCCCGTATGGGCACAAGTCCCAGCTGTACCACATCCAGACAGCTCCATCCGGCGGACACCTGTTCGTTCTGGGGAAGATAGGAGCGGTGTGATGCCATGCGCCGCGCTGACCATTGTTCCATGGGTTGATCCAGGAAGTTGATGGAGCCCGTAAATCCACCGTTGAGACCGCTGAGACAGCGAAGCAGCGTGGTTTTTCCAGCCCCGCTGGCGCCAGCGATGGCTACCATTTTTCCCCTGGGAATACTGCCCGTGAGATCTCGCAGCAGTGGTACATCGCCGGCGGCGAGGGAGAGATTGGTGAAGTGAAGAAGAGTTTTTACCATGAACAACGTCCATCTCACTGCGCATCGAGAGGAGACTGGATGCCGACTCTACCCGACCAACAGACAAATACAACCCCAAAGGCTGTCCCTGGAGATCGGTGTGATTGGGCAGGGAGAACGACAGGTGAGGTGAATGCCCAACCGGTTCAATTTCAGGGATATTTGGGCCCCTGACCCACCGCGTGGTGACCTCTTCAACGGGCTGTTATTCGAGCGCAGATTGTGGTACTAATTTTATTACCGTGTCCCCTGCCGGACAGGGTGACCCCGGGCGGTCGCTTTGTTGGGTGTCCCGGTGATAATGTCCCAGCGCGTCATGTGCGTCAAACCATTAGCCCTGGTGCTTTTCACATGGGCCTCCCCTTTGTGGTACGGTCCATGCATCTGTGTTGGCGTACATGGCTCTGTTTTGTTTTTTTCATGAGGCCTTTGTGCCGAATCGTTTGGAGGATATTATGGCAGATGGATTGAATAAAGTAATTCTTATCGGGCATCTCGGTGCAGATCCAGTTCACCGTGTCACCACCGGCAGCAAGGACGTGTGCGATTTCAGGCTGGCCACCACCGAGAGCTGGCGAGGCGATGACGGCAACAGGAACCAGACCACGGAATGGCATCGTGTGGTTGTTTGGGGCAGAACTGCGGTTATCGTCAAGGAGAACCTCTCCAAGGGGAGTCAGGTCTACGTCGAAGGCAAGCTCCGTACCCGCAAATGGACCGACAATGAGAACCGTGATCGCTATACCACTGAGGTTATCGCCTCCAAGGTGCTGTTCCTCGGCGGTGGGAAAAGAGGGAGTGGCCCAGACGGCTTCAACGCTGATGTTCCCGATGAGAGTGGTGGATCCAGTAACTCCTATTCCGGTGGCATGGAAGACGATATTCCGTTCTAGCCACACCACGGGGGCTGCGATCTCCCGATTTAGTAACCAGTTGATATAACTGTTATCGCGCAGGCTGTTAGCCGAGTGAGATCTCCCTCCATGGACAGAGTGTGGCACCCGATATTTTTCCTGTTTTCCCTGATGGTTTTTACCCAGGGCTGCCACGAGGTTGAAGAGACACTCACCAGGAAAAAAGCAGAAACTCCTGCCGTTCCCAAATGGGCAGGGAGCCCCTTCCTTGAGTGGGAGAGCCCAAAATTTCACAACGATATCATCCTGCGGGGGATCTTTCCCGCGGGAGTTTACGGATACGAAGGAAAAACAACGGCCATGGGGCAATTGAATCCCGACAAGGGGATCCTGCTCACCTATGCCGATGGACGGCTTATCTGGCGTCGTGCGCTCATCCCCCATTTCGTCAACCCCATCTCTCCCTTCTCCTCGCGGATTGTGACGTTTCAGACCTCTAAAAAAGTCGAGGCCATGTTGACCTGGGTCCGCGGCGACCTCTTCAGGGTTCAAGAGATGGCCTCGGGCAGTGATCTCTGGAACCGACCCGCGTGTCTTTACCCCACCCGGGCAGGGAAATATATTGCCGGGTATTGTTTTAACAAGGTGCATCTGATGGACCCCGACTCAGGACACCCTGTGAAAAAAATTGCCACCACCCTGCCTGTGACCAATCTGTGGTCCATGGGGAAGGGGCTGCTCATCCAGCATGGAAAGGGCAGCCTCTCCTATATGGAGCTCCCCGGTGGTCGCGTCCATGAGCCGCTGGAGCGACCGGAGTTCAAGCATATCGCCGTAAAGAAGGATAGAGTCTTTGTGCTCTACCGGGAAGAGCGGCGGTTTGTTCTGGAGATGCTCAAATACAAAAAGCCCGACCTCTACGGCGGCGGGCTTGTTTCCGCCTGGAAAATATTCCTCTCCCTGTTTCCGGCCACCTTCTGGGTTCGCATTCAGGAAGACCAGGTGATCCACCCCACGGGCCTTGATTGCATGATGTCACGCACCATGCAGTCGGGAATGGAGCTGTGGACATCCTGTGGACTGTACCTGTTCAATCCGCCGGCCTATGATGACTTCGGGATGTACATGCTCTCCTCGAGGAGAGTGGGGGAGCTGCGGCCCATTGTGTTTATCGACGGGGACAACGGCCTGCAGACCAACCTGTTTACCTCCCATGACGGTGGAAACGAGACAACGGTCGATGGTAAATTTATCGCACCGGGGAAAGTCCGAAACGGATTGATTTACGCCATTCACAAGCACTCCAAGGTGGTGGCGGTTCGTGTGTCGGCACCCGACACAAAGGAGAATGATTAACCATGGAAAACCCTCAGGATAAATTGACAGCTGCAAACCAGTACTATGCAAAGTCGGAGAAGCTCCACCGCTTTTTCAAGGGGAAGGTTGAGGTTGTCTCCAAGTGCAGTGTCAACGAGCTCAATGACTTCTCACTGTGGTACACCCCCGGTGTGGCGGAGCCCTGCCGCGAGATAGCGAAAAACCCAGATACCCTGCCTCTGTACACCAATCAGGGAAACGCGGTGGCCATTGTCTCCGACGGGACCAGAGTGCTGGGGCTGGGGAACATCGGTGCCCGGGCGGCCATGCCGGTGATGGAGGGAAAAGCCCTGCTGTTCAAGTACCTCGGTGGTGTGGATGCCTACCCGCTGTGTCTGGACACCACCGACGTGGAGACCCTGGTGACCATCTGCAAGGCTATCACGCCCACCTTCGGGGGGATCAACCTGGAGGATATCGAGACGCCCAAGTGTTTTCATCTGCTGGAGAGACTGCAGCAGGAGCTCTCCATCCCCGTCTGGCACGATGACCGACAGGGGACCGCCACGGTGATCCTGGCGGGTATCTTTTCTGCCCTGAAAATAAAGGATATCGACATTTCCGATGCCCGAATCGTCCTCTTCGGGGCCGGCGCCTCCAATCTGGCGGTGGCGGATCTGCTGGAGCTCTCGGGAGCCGATGTGGGGAAAATCGTGCTGGTCGATTCCAGAGGTACGCTCCACCGTGATCGGGAGATCCCCGACGATAATCCCATGAAGGCCAAGTGGGCGCGCATCTCCAACGCCTCCCAGCTCAAGGGGGGAGTCCGTGATGCCCTGCGCGGTGCCGATGTGCTGGTGGCCCTCTCCACCCCCGGACCGGGCGTTATCACTCCCGACGACGTGCGCGTCATGGCGCCCGACCCGGTGGTCTTCTCCTGTGCCAATCCGGCGCCGGAGATCTGGCCCTGGGAGGCCAAAGAGGGAGGAGCCTTCATCGTGGCCACGGGGCGCTCGGATTTTCCCAACCAGTTGAATAACTCCATCGTCTTTCCGGGGGTTTTCCGTGGCGCACTCGATGTGGGGACCACCACCATCACAGACGAAATGTGCGTGGACGCGGCCCTGGCGATTACATTGCGCGCCGAAGAGCTTGGGTTGTCCCCGGAACATATCGTGCCCTCCATGGAAGACGAGAAGGTCTTCGCCATGGTGGCCAGAGCCGTGGGGCTCAAAGCCCAGGAGAGGGGTTTTGCCACCATCTCCCGCACAGGGGATGAGCTGTTCCAGATGGCCACGGAGCGTATCGCACGGGCCAGACTCCAGGTGAACGTGCTCATGGAGCGGGGTGTCATCCTCCAGCCCCCGAAAGAGTAGCCACCGTTTTCTCCACGCGGGCCCAGGTTTCCACGGGCTGGGGTATTTCTCACGAGTCTGTTGAGATTTGTGTCGATTTCACTATAATGCCCACTCCCCCGGTGCCTCTGCAGGCTCAATCAACCCTTGGGGGAGAGGAGGCGAAATGCCCAAGACACTGGTCACCAGCGCGTTACCCTATGCCAATGGCGATATCCATATCGGACATCTGGTGGAATAAATCCAGACCGATATCTTTGTCCGGTTCCTCAAATTGCGCGGTGAAGAGGTGATCTACATGTGTGCCAGTGACACCCACGGCACTCCCATCGAGATCAACGCCCGGAAAAAAGGGATGGAGCCCCAGGAGATGGTGGCCCAGTACAATCGGGAACAGTTTGAAGATTTTCAAGGGTTTCAGATCGAATTTGATCGGTTCTACACCACCCACTCCGA
>JAHJLU010000731.1 GCA_018821745.1 Myxococcota bacterium
GAACTCTCACACGCCGCAAACATACCACGAAACCACGCCCGTTTACCACACTCACTTCCGTGCTCAACCTGCTGCCCCGGGAGCTATCGCGCGAGGAAGAGCATCAGCAGCAAGGTGGGCTTGGCGCTGGCACTGGTAACCTTCCGCAAGAGTGTCTCTTTGCGTTTCCACAGGGCGGTGTTCCCCAGAACGTGGGTGACCACCCAGTCACCGGTGGCATCCATTTCGACGTTTTCAAAGCGTTTGTACCGGTAGCAGTAATCTTCCGGGCGATTGATTTTGCGTTTTTTTCTCTTGTTCCTGGGGACCCCGTTGAAAAAATCGTCGAGGCTCTCCTCCTCCATGGGGCACGGGGCGAGCTCACCCACCAGGGTGTCACCCTCGAGGGAGACCGTGTCGCCGGTGAGGGTGATGCGCTTGAGGAAAAACTTCGGTCCCTCCCGCATGAGATTCAAGTAAGGAGGCTCGGTTGAGCCAACGAGCCACTGGGCCATGGATGCCTTCTCCCCTTTTTGACGTTTGGGAAAGCGGTTTCTGGAGGCCCAGATATTGTGCTCTTTAAGCACGGGAGGCGGGAGCTTCAGGATACCCATGAATCCTCTGGGGTCTGGCTTCGCCTTGGGATTGGGCCGAGAGGGGTCAATGAGCAGCACAGAATGAAAGCCGCCGGCTCTGTTGTATGATGTAGAGATCACCCCCCAGCGCCTTACCGTTGAGTCATACCACTGATGGACGAGGTGGGAGTTCACCCCCCCGACATTGATCCGCTGAAGGATTTTGGGCGACCGTGGGTTGGCAATGTCCACCGAGAACACCAGCATGGGTGTGTAACGATTATCCAGGAGGTAGGCAGTGTTTTCATGGGTGATAATGTGGTGCGCCTCTTTTTTCGGGTTTTCCAGCCCAAGATGAACGCGTCCCATCTCTTTTAAGTCGCTGCCGAGCACAACCAGGCTTCCCTCGGTAGCGACCAGCAGCTGCTCACCATGGCGGGCCATCGCCGCTATTCTTTTCCCCTCCCCGGGCCTCCACGCAATGTGCGCGGTGAGCCCCTTCTCAAAGAGGAGGAGCTCTTTTTCCGTGTACATCATGAGCTGCCCGCGGGGGCCAAACAAGACCCCGGAAACGCTCCCTTCAAGCTTCGGGAGATCCTTGCCGTAGCGCTCCACCAGCTTTTTCCCTCTGAAAGCGTGGATGGCCACTCTGCTGTTGATGCCCAGAGAGAGCAGGCTGGGGAACCGACTCTTTGCGGGAGCGACTTCCAGCTCCTTAAAATGCTTCGCCAGATCGTATTTGCCTGAACACCAGTGTTTTGCGGGTTTGGGAGGGGTCAGGCTCTTAACCGGATTCTTCCTGAGAGGGTGTTTAACCCTGTAGGTCGTCTGCTCCACTGTCTCTTCGGAGGGGATGATGACCTGAAAATAGTCCATGACACAGGGGGCGAAGGTGTCGCATTTTGAAATTTCCATGCACCGTGTCATGGGGGCGTGCCGCCCTCTCAAGGCGCTCGCAAATGCATCACCCTGCAGAGGAAAGAAGCTGTCGAGGAGCTGCCTGTAGCGGTTTTGGGCCAGTGTGGTGAGGTTTGTGTTCTGAAACACTGGAACACCACCCTTCTTCTTCACCAGGGCAGTGATGCGCTTGCGCACAGAGGCGACGTGGTATGTCTCCAGTTGCTTCCGGCAGGTGCGCAGGCGGGCGAGCAGCGCTTCTTTTTTGATCTTCGGTCCAGACGTTTTTCCGCAGGAAATCAGCAGCAGCGCTGCGAGGAGCATCGAGAATCGAGAGAGGTGCATGGGCTCTCCTTTGGTTATGGGCGTTATTTACAGGATCACCCTACCATAAAAACCTTCTCGATTCAGAAAAATCAGGTGAGAGAGGCGTACCTGATTATCGTCCAACACTAAGAGGTGAACCGGGTCGCCTCCGAGAGCAGCGACAGCTCCAGCTTCTTGTGCCCGGCAACATTCAAAATATCTTGCATGGAGTTGGAAATACTCAACAGTAAGTGAGCATAACAAGGATCCCATAGGTCACAAGAAACACATAAAGGTAGTAGTACCATTTAATGGTCCAGGTGATCTTTTCTTTCTCTTCCGTTTCGAGTGTCACTACGACGGCGTGGGCGTTATGAATATACCCGATGACCTTGTCAACCATGCGGGGGTCGTAGTATTGATACAGTCTGAGCTCCATATCGCGGTAATGAAAAGTCTTCTCAAAGAGGATCCATAGATAGGAGGGAAGGATGATTCGCTTTTTCCGCGTGGCCACCAAAAGGAAAAACTCTTCCGCGAGAAGCTGCTTCGTCCAAAGGTTTGAGAGAGCTTCGTGGCTGAAAATATTTTTCCACAGACTGGTCTTGAGTACTTTCCTGGAGTAGAGCAGCTTCTCCGCACGCTGCATGAGCGCGTCAACCACCTCGCGCTCTGCCATGCGCGATTCATCCTCGATAAAATCAGATGATTCTTCGATAGCAGGCTCGGGGGAATCCCCCTCCTCAGGCGCATCATCTTCCGCCCACGACTCATACGCACTCTCTTCCCCCACTTTGACATCCTGCATAAACAGGATTTCATCGTCGTTGATTGTTTGGATCCCATGCTCGGCGTACACCAGTGCAATCCTATACATCTCGTTGAGGTGTTGGAAAGCCACGGGATCATCTTCGGGGTGGCAGAGCCGTAACAACTTCGAGTAGGCCCTCTTCACCGCTCTTTTCTCTTCAGTGGGCTCGATTCCCAGTGTTTTCCATGGCTCACACATCTTAAATCCCCCAATTCTTCTCAAACTCATCGATGAACGCCTCAATCTCTACGCGCTGTTCCTCGATTTGTTTCAGGTCTTGTGTGGCAAGGATACGCTCAAACTGATGCATAATAAAACCTATAGCCTCACGCTCTTCCCCGAGGGACTCCTCAAAAAGCCGCTCCAGCTTCGCCATGACTGCTCGATTTCGTGCAGAGTTTTTGGGATGTATCTTCAGGTGCGCCAGATCCTTAAGGCTCTTCTCTATCTCCTCCTTTGAGAGGTTCCCCGGACTCTCCTCCAGTATGAGCCGCTTCACATCTCCAGTTCCAATCACCTTCGTCTCGACCTCCAGTATGCCGTTGACATTGTAGGTGAACCTCACCGTGATGGACTGCTCTCCTGCTCTCTTTTTGGGCACGGGCACTTCAAGGGAGCCCAGCTTCAGGTTATTCGCCACAAACCTGCTTTCGCCCTGATATACCTCAATAGAAATGACAGGCTGGTTGTCCTGGATAGTCCAGAAGACCTCCTCCCTGCTCACGGGAACCGTAGAGTTGCGCTCAATGATCGGGGTGAACCTCCCGTCCACATAGGTTGACGCGTCCAGCAGCTCTGAAGTGGCCACCCCCATGGTATAGGGACAAATGTCCGTGAGCACGAGCTCCTCAATGGAGGAGTGGCGTTGGCTCAACGCATGTTGAATCGCTGCCCCTTTGGCCACGATCATATCCGGGTCGTGGTCAAAGGTTGGAAACTTCCCGAACATGCGGGTTATCAACTTTCGGAACATGGGCATCCGCGTAGCACCGCCAACGAGCACGATGCTGTCAATCTCGCCGGGGGAGAGCCTGGAATCATGCACTGCCCGCTCTATGGGGCGACGTATTTTTTTGAGCAAGGGTGCCGCCAGCTCCTCAAACCGCTCCTGGGTCAGAGTGTAATCGAATACCTTCTTTCCAATATGCAGGGAGGTCTCTATTTGGGAGCGCTCCGACAGCGCAAGCTTGATGCCCTCCGCCCGCTTGCTGATTACGTTCTTTTCGGCGTTCGACAGCTTGTCGCCACGCAGTCCAGAAGCTTCAAGTATGTCTCGATAGATACATTTTGTGAAATCAATTCCCCCAAGGAAGGCATCCCCCGAGGTGGCATGTACCTCCATGGTGCTGTCAAAGAGCTCGAGCACTGAAATATCAAAGGTCCCGCCCCCCAGATCCAGGACAAGGAACGTCAACTCACGTTCCAGATTGGGCAGTCCATATGCTATAGCGGCAGCAGTAGGTTCATTAATCAGCCGTTTCACGTTGAGCCCGGCCAATTTCCCCGCAAAATTTGTCATTTTTCGCTGTGCATCATTGAAGTAGGCGGGAACGCTGATGATAACATCTTCCACTGGTTCACCCAAAAAGCTCTCTGCGTCCGCTTTGAGTGATTTCAACAGAATGGAGGAAAGCTCTTCGGGCCGAAAGGTGCGTTTGTGCACTCTCTTCCCCCCGCTCTCCCGGCAGCGGAGTTTGACAGGATTCTTCTGGCCCATAAGGCGCTTGAACTGCGATGTGCTTGCGTCGGGGTGAGTAATAAGTCTGTCCAGCGCTGCCGCCCCCACCAGTAGTGAGCCATCATGATCCAGTGAGACTGCAGAGGGAGTGAGCATGTCTCCCAGTTCGTTGGGAATAACCAATGGCTCTCCATCACGCCAGCAGGAGACGAGACTATAGGTTGTACCAAGATCAATTCCAATTAACGCCATGACAAATCCCTTCAGGCTGCCAATATACGCCTTTTCATTCCATATATCAATGACCGCGAAAAACACCAACAGGATTTTCCGTCATCCCTGCAATTTCAGGGGGGCTGCCGTGAGCAGAGACAATTGGTTCGCGGGGACCGGCTATCTGACGGGGCTGGGGCTCATCGGGCGGTTCCGGCGCTTTCGCAGGCGACGCTTCTCGCAGGGGAGGTACTTTTGGGCGAATTTTCTAAGGAGTGCGGTGCGCTCGATGATTAACTGGCTGTACCTCTTGGAGAGCTTCTGATACTCCTGATCCAGGGAAGGTTTCTGCCCCCCGGTAACGGCGGCGTGCCAAAACTTTTAATGCTCAGCCGCACCTCCAGGCTCTTGACATCCACCACCTTGACGCTCTCCAGCTCAGCGTTACCCGCAGGCACCTTCTTCAACAGGGCAATGAGGTTGCCATAAATGCCAATCCATGCGTTCAATTCGCGAAGGAAGAGGGCGCTCTTTGCGGGGTCATAGAGCGGGATTTTCTTTGCCATGCTGCTGTATTCCTTCACCTCTTTGTCCCAGATGGTTCGAGTCGTCATATGGTATTTCTGAAGCTGGGAGACCCACTCAGCCTTCCGGGCCTCCTTCTTCCCAGGGTTGCCAGCGCCGTCGTCCGTGACCTTGCTGATCGACTTAATACAGTCGAAATAGGCGCTGTCCTCCTTCTTCCCGGCACAGGCCAGGATTTCGCCGGAGTGCTTTTTGCAGCGTTCCACGAAGGACCTGCTCAATTCCTCACTGGCCTTCCTGTCAAGTTTGTCGAGCCCTTTGGCCGCAAGGAAACGCTGAGCTGCCTGCGCACACTGCGCGTTTACGTCAAGCTCAGTGTTGCTCTTTTTAATACATGACCCGAGGGCAAAGACGGCGCACAGCACAATGGTCAGTTTCATGGCAACTCCAGTGCTTACAATCACCGACTGTACACTTCCGGTCAATATCCCAGCGCAAAATTCCGCAAATAAAGTGTGGCACCCGGAGGGGTCCTCATGGTGTGTCCGGTGGCGGGGCTACGGCGTTGCAGTGGCTTCAATGCCGCAAATAATATCGGTCTCCTTCAAATACGCCAGATTCGGCTGCGCAACCTGCACATTGGCGATGAAGGAAGCGGTACTGAACGCATCACTCCCCTGCTGGCACATTATGGACAAATGGTGAATGAATGGACTATTCGACAGTACAGGTGGGGCTGCAGCCGTCACCGGCAACAACATTGTTGTCGTCGCATGCCTCAGTCTCGGGGCAGAGGGCACCGTCGCCGCAGACGCTCCCGGATCCCGGCCCGGTGCAGGTGGCGTTGCAGGTTCCGCAGGCGTCGGTGAAACCGTCATCACAGACTTCACCTGGCTCCGCGGTTCCATTGCCGCAAACAGGCATACAACCGGCATAACTGAAGGAGAGACAATCAGCGGCGCACTGCAAATTACCTGCGTTTGCATACCCGAAGTCTGTACAGTCATTGCCATTGAGGCTCACGCCATCACACACTTCCTCACCGGCGATAATCACACCGTCGCCGCAGATAGCATTGCAGCCCGATGGTGTACCAGAGCAACTCCAGCCGGCATCCACGAGACAGGCGGTGCATCCATCACCGGACACGGCGTTCCCGTCATCGCAATGGCCCGCGGTCAACTCACTGCCCACGAGCAGACCGTCCCCACAGACTGGGCTGCAGCCGGAGGGCTCTCCAGAAAGACAGCTCCAGCCGGTCTCCACCTGACAGGTGGAGGAGCACCCGTCATTATTCAGCAGGTTTCCATCGTCACAGGCCTCTGCACCCCTGACCAGCCCGTCGCCGCAGCCCGGAGTACAGACAGAGGGAGAGTCCTGGGTACAGGTCCATCCCGGCTCCACCTCACAGGCGGCGTTGCAGCCATCGTTGTTGATGGCGTTTCCATCGTCGCATCCTTCGATGCCCACGGAGAGAATGCCGTTGCCGCACCCGGCCACACAGACATCGGGAGCTGTTCCGGCGCCAACCGTGCAGGACCACCCCAGCTCTATCTGGCAGTTGGAGCTGCACCCGTCATTATCGTCCGTATTGCCGTCGTCGCAGGCCTCTTCAACGAGGTTCCCGAAGGCATCAAGATATCCCGTATCCCGAACCGAGTCGCCGCAGCTTGGCAGAACACAGCCCGTGCGGCAGGCGTTGGGAGTTTCGTTGGAGAGCTCATCGCCCGTGTCACACATTTCGTTATAAGGTGAAGCGTCATCGACTATTCCGTCGCCGCAGAAGGGCAGCAGACAATCGGGGCGACACTGATTGGGATCGTTGCTGTTATCATCAATCCCCAAATCACACTCCTCACCGTAGGGTGTCGCGTCATCGGTAATGCCATCACCACAAGCAGGGAGGGAGCAATCTGTCCTGCAGGCGTTGGGGCTCTCGCCGTTATTTTCCCCTTCATCACACTCCTCACCGTAGGGTGTCGCATCATCGGTAATACCGTCGCCACAAGCAGGGAGGGAGCAATCTGTCCTGCAAGCGTTGGGGGCATCTTCATTGGCCTCTCCATCATCACACTCCTCTGAGAGAACGCCATCATTGGTGACAATGCCGTCACCGCAAAACAGGTTGCCGTTGTTATCGGCATTGTTGTCGTCATCGTCACAGGCCGACAGTGCATACCCCCCCATTAACAACACAGCAAAAATCAACAATTTTTTCATTATCCTTCTCCTTTTTTTTTTATTGAGTCAGTTTCAACGGCTTATAAATTTTCAACACCCACACCATAATACAAAACACCTTTTATGCACGGATTTTATTTAACTGAATTGCCTTTTATTTAACATTTTTTCCCAAAGGAGTGCCTGGATGTCAGCGATGATATTTCGACACAATCCTTGACAGACTCAGATATTTCGTTACATTTCAATTAGACCGACGGTCGGTCGCCACTATCTTCGACTGGAGAATTACGATGGAATCTGGCAACAATAAACTGGGACTCATTTCGGCTGCATGGGATCTGTTCACCCAAAAAGGATACGAAAACACAACGGTGAAAGATATTCTCGATCGCATGAAGCTGGCCAAGGGCACCTTTTATCACTACTTCGCCTCAAAAGAGAGCATTCTCAACGATGTCACCGAGTACGTCCTCACAAAACAGCTGAGCGCGTACCAGGAAAAACTCCGCGATGAAGACGTGGGCGCCATGGGCAGGCTCTACCTGCTTTTTGACCACCTGAAGACGTGGAAACTCAATAACACCATCTTCATGCGGACCCTTCTCCGGACTGTCTATTCCGAAAAGAATCTGAAACTGCGGCACCATCTGTTTGACAAAATGGTCACCATCCTCTCGCCCCTCCTGGCTGATATCTTTGAGCAAGGGGTCCGGGAGGGGGTTTTCCGGATTGAACACCCCCTTGAGACAGCGCAGTTGGTTCTCCATATGGGATTTACCGTCGGCAGCATGGTCGCCCGGGAGATCCTTGCGTTCATGGATAACCCCGGGGACTCACCTCAGGCTGAGCGTATCCTCCGGCTGAGTGATTGTTACTTCGACTCCATGGAAAAAATCATCGGCGTTGATTCCGGCGCCTTGGACAGAGCCTCTTTGGCAGATCTTTTCACTATCATCGGCGTGGGTCAGCAATCACAAGCCCCTGCACCTGTTACCTGAACGTGGGTGTGGGGGGCAGGATCCCCAAATATGGTCCCGGGTGCAATACCTACAAAGCGACCCCCAAAGGCTCATTTACCATGGACAAAACGCTCACCTGTAACGAAACAAAAAGCAAGGAATGATCACGGTTTATTGCAAGAGGGACACCGTCTTCGCCAACTTCAACCACGCTACCGTAAGGGCTATCGCCGACACCAAAGTAAGGGGCACCCTGTGGGCTACCTACCAGGGACGTACCATCACACACACAGTTACCATTCACTGAGTTCCCCCCTGCATTTCATATTTTTTTCCAGAGGCGGTAAACCTTTTTCCTCTCCATAGGCTCTAATGCTTGGTAAGAAAGGGCTTGTCCAAAGAGCCGGTGGTCATCCTCCATGAAACAGTCTCCGGAACAAAACACACTGAAACAGCAACTGGTGGAGCTGGCACCCCTGGGGTATACCATCTCCTTCCGGATGCTCGGCAGTGCCGAGGCGGCTGAGGAAGCGTTGCAAAACGCCTATGTGGAGGCGCTGAAGGGGTTGAGAGGGTTTCGGGGAGAGGCCGCGCTCTCCACCTGGTTTACCCGGATCGTCATCAATGTCTGCAACCGCCAGTTTCGCTACCTGCGCAAGCTGGACAGGCTCCTTACGGGAACCGACATGGAGTTGGTCCCCGACAACAGCATCGACACATCCCGTGACGCAAGCATGACCGCCCGGATCCATAGCGCGGTTGCAGATCTGCCACCGCGGCAGAAGACCGCCCTGGTGCTCCGTTATGGTGAAGGCCTTGACCTCGCACAGATGGCCAATGTCATGGGATGCACCGTCGGCGCAGTAAAGGCCCATCTCTCAAAAGGCATCCATAAATTGAAGAAAAAACTAACCCCGCTGCCCACAGGGGAGGTCCTCCATGAAACCTGATTGCACCATGGCACAGTCCCAACTGCTGGAATCGGAGCTCTCCATGCTCCCGGCTGCTCTCCAGCACCACATCAACACCTGTCCCGCGTGCCGGGAGTTTGCCTCCACGCTGGCTCAGGTCTCGGCCCACCTGCAGCAGCCCGTCCCGGGGATCCAGCGTGCGAAGAGCATAGCCCGGCGTGTTGTGTTCCGGGAGGAACCACAGCAGGTGTTCTGGCAGATTCCGGGGATCTCCTTCGGGCTCTCTGTGGCGGTGGTGATCCTCTTTTTGGGTCTCAGGCCCGATCTGCCATCACGGCAATACCACATCAGCAAAACGTCCGGGACAGGCAACGCTGATTTAACCACCACCACGGTGAGTTCACTAACAAAAAGTAATAACTCTTCAGTGAAGAGTGTGGGTCTCACGGTGCCCAGACACCTGACCCCCTACTCTGCTCTGGGTTCATCTCTGAGCAAAAAGGAAGGTATGTAATGACCAAGCAAGGTTGGATCGCCATTATTCTCGCCATCGTGTTTCCGTCTACGGCGCTCATTATCGTGCTGGCCTCCAGGGGTAGCAATGAACACCGCCACCCCGCTCACGGGCCAGCGTGTCGCCATGACGGGCCCCGGCATTTCCCCGAATGGAATAAACCCCCGGGCCATGGTCCCGCTGTGCCCTTTCCAAGAAGACCTCCTTTGTTTTCCCCTACTGAATCTCCCCTGAAGGCCATGACCCGGGATCTATCTCTTTCCCCTGAGCAGGTGAAAAAAATTCAAAAAATCGAAACAGATACGCGAAAAAAAGAAGAGGAACTCCAGGGCAAAATAGACACACTCGAAGAAAAACTCCACCAGCTGTTGAAAATAGATCCTGTGGACCGCCCAGGCTGCCTGAAGATCATGGAAGAGATGTCAAGAATCCGCCTCAGCATCGACACTATCCGCATCTTCAGGCCTCTGGACATCCGTGGTGTTTTCACGCCTGCTCAGCGCTCCATTTTTGAAAAACACATGAAAATAGAACCCTTCAAGAAAAGACCGGGGCACGGGCATTTTGGCCCCCGTCCCATGCAATTATTGCCTCCCGGTTCCCCCATGGGTTTTATGCAGCCTGGTCCCCCCAGGATGCCCGGTCCTCCCATGCAATTCATGAATCCCGGTCCTCCCATGGACACGCCCCCTGCTCTGGACTCCATGAATGGCCCCGGCATGCGGCGTAGAGCACCATGAGCAAATAACCACCCCGTAGCAGATCCAACCTCCGACCCCCTAAAAAGCAGGCAATAAATGAAAAGAATAATCATTATTATTGGATTGATCTATCCATGTGCGGCCAATGGGACCTACTCCCTCTACGCCCTCTACGATGAAGACGGCGGCTCCATTACCGACACCGAGATTGAGGAACATTTCAATCTGGCCCGGTGTTTGTGTGATGAGGCCGCAGGGAGCGACGAGTCTCTCTCCACCACCCTCGCCCTTGACTACGACGGGGACTATGACGGTACTGATCATTACTTTTACATGGGGTCCGACTGTTCCAATACGGCTGTAGACCTGGACAACTGTGCTGATTTGGGGACGGAAAACGTCAACGCCCTCTCCTCCAGTCTTTTGTATATTCCGATTCCTGTGAACTACCTGGTGGATCCCGATGATGGAGTCTGTTCCGAGATCAGTTCCGGCTCCAACACCCTCTCCATCTTCTCATCGAGGGAGAGCCGGACCACGGAATACACATACTCCATGGCATTTGACACGAAGCCGCCCACGGCGCCCTATGACATTTCCGTCTCTTCCGGGGAGAACGCTCTCGTTGTTTCCTGGGATACCGATGATGTTGAAATCCAGGGAATAGAGCGGTTCAATATCCTGTGCATGCGAGATGATGTTCCCGCCGAGGGCGCTTCGGAGAATCAGGCTGACTGGGTGGACACGGAGTTGGTGTGTGGAAAAACCCTGAGCGTGAGCGAGGAGAAACGCACCTGGAATCTCAAACAGCGCGACTGTCCAGCAGGGGCGGTTACCACGGGAGGACGGCCCGTGGCCTGCTACGTATGCGGGAGTGTGGCATCTGGCGTGGGCAAAGTCCGTATAGAGGGGCTGGAAAATACGGTGGAGTACACCGTGAGTGTGGTCGCGGTGGATGATTTCAACAATCCCTCGGAACAAAGTGAAGCTGTCACGGGGATCCCCATGCCGACAATGGATTTTGCTGAAGCATACAAGGCAGCGGGTGGTGACGCGTCTGGTGAATACTGTTTCATCGGGTCAACCGTGTTTGGGGGAAAAACCCATTTTGCCCTGACCCCACTGCGAAGATTCCGCGACTCCATTCTGCTTCCCTTCTCCCCCACAAGGAAGCTGGTCAGATGGTACTACGCCAATGGCGGTACCTGGGCCAAAGCGATGGAAGGCAGCGGCGTGAAAGGTCAAGCATTGCTGGCACTTTTAAAGCTGCTGTTCAGTCTTATGGCACTGCTGCTTGCCCTTCCTCATTGGTTTTTTGTTTGTGCTGCTGCAATATTTTTCATGAACTCATTTTACAGCATGCGTGTTCGGTTAAGGGGCTAAGATGCTAATTTTCAATTGAAAAGGAGCTCGCTCTGGTCCTCAAGACAGTAGCTTTTCATCATCCCCAGCATGAGGCTCTCAAAATTGGCTTCACTGAACTGTTCAGCGGGATTGAGATCGAGCGCGCGCAGATGCTGCGTAATGATGGCAACGTCCATGCTGTCACAGCCCAGCGGGGCCGTATCGAGATCTTCGGCCCAGCTGAAATCAGGAATGGCCGCATCACTGTAAGGTTGCATATCCATATGATGCTCCTTTTCAAGAAAATCTATGCGAGGAATATTATGAGATTTATACTTGAAAGTTGCAACACCGTTTGATTCAAAAATATTGTTGCTGCCTGGAAGGTTCGGTGGCTGCGCTGCGAAGAGCACTGCGGCATGAAGATCCCCGTGGAGGGAGAGGGGGCTGCGATCAGGGTGTCAGACACTGACCTGTCTCCCAGGTGTAGGTCATCGCGCACACCTGATCGCTGGTGCAGGTGCCACTGCAGCCGACGACAGAGAGACTCTGGGCCGGCTCGCAGAAGGGGGCCAGCGTCTTGCGGTGGGTCTTCCAGACCGCCTCGGCTGAGATGTAGTTCGGTGGCATAAAGAAGTGCTGGTGGAGCATGCACATCTTACCATCCTCACAGTCGTTGCCGGTGACACATGGGCGTGAACAGACCATGAGGCCCCGGTACCCGTCGAAGAGCGTCGCGGAGATGAAGGGAGCGCCAAGATACCAGGCGCCGGCCAGAGGCAAACAGACGCCGTGCTCGCACTCCTCGGGCCCATTACAGGGAGCGTCGTCGGGGAGCGGCCCCGGCATGACGCAGACCTGCCCCAGGAGATCAACCTGACCGCACACCTCCCCGGGCCAGGCGGCGCAGTCGCCGTCGCCTCCGCAGCTCTTGGGCTCACAGCGCTGCACCCCGTTGCAGGTCATGCCCACTGGACACAGCCCACCAGAACAGGGAGGGCCATTGGTAGCGGGGTCGGGGTCCGGGGACCCTGTGCAGACGCCGTTGGAGTTTGGGTTGGAGGCGTTGGCCACAGAGCAGGTGAAGCCAACGTCACAGGGCTCCTGTGTGAATCCTCCACAGTAGGGCAGATAGGGCAGACGCGGGTTGGGCTTGCAGACGCCCGTGAAGGCGGTGTCCGTTTCTCCCATGCATACTAAGCCATGGGGACAGGGCGACGAGGCCGAGCACGGGTCATCGTGGGGAAGGAGGGGATCGATGACGGAGGTCAGATCGAGGACCTCAAGGCGGGACGCGGCCGTGGTGTCGGCGTAGTGGAGGAAGACAAGCCGATCTTGCCCAACGAAAATTGCACGTCCCCGGGGGGAGTCGAGCAGGATCCGCTCGGCGGAGACACCGGGCCGGACGGCCACGGGGAGGTTGGTGCCGTTGAGCGAGAGCATCGCGATGGTATTGTTACTCTGGGCGTCACCGTACCAGAACTCCGTGAGTCCCACGGGGTCGACTACCCGCTGGTTGTTATACTGGGAGATCCGCTGTTCAAAGAGGGGACCGGGCGCGATACCCTCAGGGACTGGTTCGAAACCACCTCCCGTCAACCGTTTGAAGGCTCGGGAGCCGATGATGAAATAGTCTCCCGTGACGTCAAAAGAGGGTGCACCGGCGGGAGGGTCATCTGCCACACCCAGCCATTCACGCACACGCTCGTCGGCGATGACGAGACCCGTGGCATCCACGATCTTCATGAAGGGGACATCGACTCCCCCGGTGGAGAGGGTCGCCCCAGCGAGGATGGTCTCGGAAGAACCCGGCACGGGCGCCACTCCACGGACGCCTTCCAGATCCACCACGGACACCTCCATGTGGGTGGCCGCGTCGACGACGAGGATCTGTGTGCCGTAATTGCGGTCGAGGCGCCCGTTGGTGAAAAAGAGGTGATTGGAGAGGGGGTTGTAGCCGATGAGGGTCCCGAGCATCTGGCGCACGATGGTCATGGTGGGCAGGTGGATGACCATCACACCGGCCTCCTGGGTCGACGCGTAGAGGAACTCCCCGTCGGGGGAGGGATAGGCCATGCCACTGAAGTAGCAGC
>JAHJLU010000732.1 GCA_018821745.1 Myxococcota bacterium
CCCGCCGCCATTTCAAAGAACGTAAGGTGGGAGACATGCGCTAAAATGCTCTCACCACCATGGACCACCAACTCACAGCCGTCACAGGGATTCCCCAGCGGTTGGGGGTCCTCCACGGAGGAAGCGTCAATGGTGGCGTAATAAAACGTGGATTCAATATACTCAAAAAATTCGACATAGAGCCTTCCATCGCCTGCCTGGACCTTGACGGGGAGGGAATCCTGCTCTGGAAATGAAGATGAGGCGAGGTGGGTGAAGGCAAATGGGTCCAGGGTGGTTGAGTCGAACATCCAGACCCCGTTTTGCGAGACAGCAAAGAGCCGATCATCCGTCGAAGCGAGCCGTGCACCGGAGAAGGGAGCCGCCGTGCTTCCCAGCAGATTCGGTTCCCCGGGAGCTGTGCAATCGATAAAGGTCCACCGGGCCAGCTCCCCACCTTCGGGATCAGTGGAGAGAATGATAAGACCCGTCGCCGTACTGGTAACGTCATACACCTCGTGCCCGTTAATGGTGACGGGGTCAGCGGCCACCGACAGAGATCCGTCTGCCTGTGGTGTCCAGAAATCAACCTGCACCGTTCCGTTGTATAGGGTTGTGGTCACAACAGTATCCTGCACAACAAGCGCAGAGACCATATTGTGCTGGTCCAGACCAGTGAGCCACTGGAAACTGCCGGTCTCACCGGTGTCATGTGCAATAAAAACCTGCCCACTCCGGACTGGAGTCTGCGTGCCGTTCTCACTGATGTCCCAGGAAAAAACAAGCCGATCCCCCAGGGGCCAAATCCTGAAATCGTTGACAATGCTGTGTTCAAAGGAAGGTACAGGATCCAGGGCAACAATGGGTTCTTTGAGGTCAGCCGTAAGGGAATACCCGGCTGCCCCCTGGGGGGCCAGGGTGAGGACCTGGACGTACTCACTGTCACAACCTGTACAGGCCCCGGTCTGGAGAGCTCCGATGACGATGATGTCATCCATGAACCCAATATGGTGGACCGTCGCCGCTATCTCCTGGCGGGCAAGCTCCACGGGGTGGGCGGGGTCGGTCGCATCCACCACATACAGACGGGTAGAGGTCATCTCCCGATAAACGAGGGAACCGTCATCCATTGTAACCGATGGGCTATATCGCTCGGCAAACGCCACAATGCCGTTGTGCTGGGCCACCTTGCCCACCACTCCTTCCACGGGGAAGACCCCGACGCGAGCCGGACCTGCGGCGCCTTCAGGGTCAAATATTTCCAGTCCCCTGCCATCACGAACGGTGTAAAGCAGGTTGTCCTCTCCCACAATGGAAGACGGTGCCCGGGTAAAGGGCCAGAGCGTATTCGTCGAGCCGTAGCCAAGCGACGGTTCCCGCGCGGGCCACGCAATCTGCGTGTCCTCTGTGTCAGTGTCAGCATCCCCACAACCGATGAAGGAAATACCTGTGAGGAGAATGATAAATACATAGTTGAAGAATCTCATGATTTTCACTTCGCCCTTCCAGAGTATATATTACTACGCAATAGCAATCTGGCAAGAATAAAAGCATTGCGTTGAAACAATAAATGCCCGCTGCATCGGGAAAAGATAAAAGCGCTTCACTGGGCTATTGATTAACCGGTGAAGATGCTTATTCTTCAGTGTGGCCCACGGGTCCCGGGGCTGGCAATTCCGGCGTCACCGTTCGACATGGCATTCCGAGGTAAAATAATGATTATTCTGGCATATATTCTTTCTCTATTAAACACTGCACCGCCGGTTGATTACAAATCCCCGGAGCAGTGCGTGGCGAAATATGAGAAGGAGCGGTTCAACGAGGCATCGGAGTGCTTTCACGCACTGTACGAAAAAACGAAGGACAGCGCATTTCTCTATGGCGCCGCCTATGCCCTCTACATGGACAGGCAGTACAAGCAGGCGCTGAAGACCCTGCGACGGTTCCGCTCCCAGGCTGCAAAAAAAGGGGACGCCTGGTTTCTGGAGGGGTTGATTCTGGCAAAACTGGGCCACATGGAGAGCGCGCGGGATGCCCTGGGCCGTGCGAAACTGACGGGCCTTGAGAATGAGACAACCGCCAGCCTCGAGACCAACATGAAGAAGGTGAACGCACAGATTCGCGCAACCACCCGCCCCCGCGCGGAGCTCTCCCTGAGTGCCGGATACGATTCGAAACCCATCGCCGGGGATCTGGGCGAGTTGGTCACTTCCGGGGAGGAACCGTCGGTCTTCCTCGGTCTTGGGGCCAGCTTCAAGCTCCCCCTTTATCAGCAGGATCTGCTCCAGGTGAAGCTCCTCTACTCGGGGAGCTGGCGCATCTATTTCTCATCGGAGACCTTCTCCCGTGGCAAGAGCAGTCCC
>JAHJLU010000733.1 GCA_018821745.1 Myxococcota bacterium
CCGCTGACGCCATGCCCGCTGACGCCATGCCCGCTGACGCCATGCCCGCTGACGCCATGCCCGCTGACGCCATGCCCGCAGATGTAATGAAGCCCTATCCACCCAAGGTGGAAACAAAAAAGGTCATGGTCTTCACCACCATCGATTCCTTTAATCCTCCTCCCATAATCAAAGCCAACGGCAAAGAGTGCAAGTCCCCTTGTACCATTGATGTACCCAAAGACAGCACTACTGTTGTGCAGATTTCCCGAAACGGGTATTACACCAGCACGCAGGTTGTCAAAGGGGAAGGCCCGGCGCGGCTGAAAATCACCATGAAGCGTAAACGGAGCGGGTCCCATACCCCCACCATGATCCATCGCCCCATGCCCATGCATATTACCATGACCATCATGCGTCCTATGACCATGAAACCCATCTGGGACTAGAAACCTTTTGGAAGAAAGGATTTTATTATGAAATACTTAGCCTTCACCCTCATTTGCCTTGTAGTGGGCGCTGTCGCTCCGGGTAGCACCATGGCACAGACTAAGATGCCGGTCTATGCCAGCACCTATAAGAGCGCCAAGGAATATTACGAAAAAAAGGAATATACCATGGCCCGGGCCCTCTTCATGGAAGTGAGGCGATACGCCAAGCGTGACGGCACCTACGGCCACATCATTGACTACCGTATTGGCCTTTGTTACGAAGGTGAAGGCAACAACGCCAAAGCCGTGGAGCACTACACGATTTACCTCCAGGCCACTTCTATCCCCGCCAAATGGCCTTCCAAAGAGTCGGTGAAGGCAAAGATCGCCCAGCTCCAGAAGACAACGGTCACCACACCCAACAATACGGTGAAGGACAAGATCGCCGCAGTGCGTAAAGAGTTGATCCAGAAGATCCTTTTCGCCGACAAAAAGATCAAAAGCGGGGACTACCGCTCCGGGGCGATTCTCTACAAGGAGATTCGCAGAAAAGCCATCCAGTACAGACTCCACACTCCCTTCCTGGATTACCAGATCGGATACTGTCTGGCCCTCGACAAGAACTACAAACAGGCAATTTACTGGTTCAACAAATATGTCTACACGACCAAACCCCTGCGCAGCAGTTGGCCCACCAAGGCCAAAGTGCGGGTCTATATCGCTCAACTCAAGGCTCTGGTAGCCAAGGTTGAGGCGACCACCAACTACAACACCTCCGATGTCCGCTATCAGCAAATGGTCCAGCTCTACAAAGAGGGCTACGCCCTCGCTGCCCGCGGGCAGTACCTGCAGGCAGTAATCAAATTCAAGGCTCGCAAACGCCTTGAAATAAAATTAAATTACTACAATCACCTCATCGATTATTCCATCGGTTACTGCTACGACCGACTCAATAAGATCAACCTGGCGGTTAATTATTACAAAATTTACCTCAAGGCCCCTGCGGTAAAAACCGGGTGGCCCTCCATTCACAGCGTCGCCACCCGCATCCGGGAACTCTCCGGCGATGCGGATCGTCAGAATCTGTTCAACTCAGGGAACAACGCACCTCCTACGGCCACGGACAATCCTTACTCCGGCACCGGATATAACACCACCGGCAACACCGCGCCTCCCCATGGCACCGATCCCGGCTACGGCGGCGGCAACGGCCCCGTGGACGAGCCCGGCACCATCTTTGGGCTTAAATGGTACTGGTGGATAGCCATCGGCGTGGGTGCCGTAATTCTCATTGCAATTGTCCAGCAAGGCAGTGGCACGGAATCCGGAACCACATACAAATCCCACTTCCGCAAGCTCACACCCGGGGGCATCCCTGCATTCAACAATGGCACGGGTGGCGGCGTCAACGTCATCAGGTTCTGATATGTCTAAAAATACCCTCCCCAAAGATGCTATCGCGGGCGGGAACCCCGTAAGTGCCCTCCATCTGGCGGCCCTTCGGCTCGAAACAGCCCCCTCTGATCCCCAGAGGCACCTGGATCTGCTGGCAGCAATGGCCTTCGTCGATCCCGGGCAGGTCCCCAAAGGACCTGCCGAGAAGCTTTTCTCTTGTTTCGCAGCCGGTGCCAACTTCCCGGCGTCCTTCGCCTGTTTGCTCTACATGTCCAGGGGAGAGGAGCTTCCTCCAGAGAAACTGCTTGAACAGTTCCTCACAATTTTCGGGCCCGGTGGCTCCAAGGGGCCGGCAAATAAACCCCCTTCCCGTGATGAATCCCCCGAAGCGGTTGCCGCCCTGCCCGATCTCACCGACGCTGAAGTTATGAAAATGGCGCGTTCAGCGTGGGACAAAGCCATCACCTCACTGTTCCTGCCCCCGCCGGCCCAGGGCAGAAGTGTGGTGCTGTTTCAGGCAATGGGGAGTGACTCCCTGAAGTTACTGCTTAAAAAAGGAAATCTTCGGTTCATCCCTTCCGGTGACAAAGTCATCAGCCAGGGTGAGACCGACTCCAGCTTCTACCTCCTTGTGCACGGCGTCCTCGACGTTCTGAGGGAGAGTGAGACCGGGAAAACACGGCTGGGCTTTTTGCGCGCTGGATCTTTCTTCGGGGAGATGTCGCTGGTCACATCGGGGCCCCGTAACGCCACTATTGTTGCCAGTGAAACAGCAGTCATTGTTGAGATTTCCTGGGACCTGCTCAGTTCCATGCTGGAACATGACCCCGAGCTGGCCGACGAGCTGGCCCGATATACACGCTTTCGCCTGTTGAAAAACCTCATGGCCACCTCGGCGCTCTTCAAAACCCTCTCTTCAGAAGCCAAGGCCGACATCATCGCCGCCTTTGAACCAGTGGTCCCCGATGAGGGAGCGACCATCATCAAGGAGGGCAGTACATCGCCGGGGCTCTTCCTCATTGCCTCTGGCGAGGTACATGTTGTCTCCGGCAAGGGAAAAGAAAAAACCCTCCTGAGCATCCTCAGTCCAGGCTCCGTCTTCGGGGAGATTTCACTTATCAGGGAGACTCCAGCCAACGCTTCCATTGTTATCAAAGAAGAGGGCGTGGTGCTCATGCAACTGACCAAAGAGCGCTTTGATCGTCTGGCGGTGTTCTATCCCGACCTGCTCTCCCATGTGTATCAGGTCGCCATAGATCGTTCTGAAACCACTCGCAAAGTCAAGGCAGATGTGGCCATCCCCGCTGAAGATCTCGTATTCTGAACCTTCGTCAACCCGAGTATACCCATGTATAATCTACTTTCCTTTTTCACCGTTGCTCTTTTAATCCCCGCCCTGGCCTTTGCCCAGGGTCAACCGAAATCAGGGGCAAAGCCATTGGCAACAGCCGAAATAAAACCCGGCGAAGTCAAAAAGCCAGGCGACACCGTGGCAGTGACAGCACCAAAGGCCACCGGCGACGCAACCTCTGTCCCCACGACAACCCCCGGCAAACCTGCCGATATTGCCACCAACGGATCCGAAACTACCATAAAACCACTTCCTTCTGCCGACGGGACCGCAATCAAAACCGCAAATCCTGTCACTCCGCCCATTAAACGCAAAACCATCTATAAACTTCTGGATCCCGCCTACAAAAAGGCACCGGTCTTCCGTCTCTCACCCATGGGGCCCAGCGCCGTCTGGGGTGGCATCGGCGTCAAGGCAGGCCTCACCGACAATGCGACCGGTGGTTTTTTGGTTAACATGGGCTACTCCTACCGCATCACCCGTCGTCTGTGGCTGGACAGCAGCTTCTCGGTCAACTTCGGCGGCGACTGTTCAGCACCCTCCACCGATGACAACCGCTATGAATGTGGCGGCATGAACGGTTTTGGTCTTGATATTCTGGGGGGCATAATGTGGCGTTTCCTGGACAAGCCCCGGTGGGACATTCCCCTCAACCCCTATGTGAAAGCACTTGGAGGTGTCTCCTTCGTAATTTCCAACGGGCCCAACGATGGCGCCGCGGTTGTTGTGAAGGGCGTGGGGGGCGCGCGGTATTCCTTTACCGATGAGTTTGCCGTGGGCGCCGAGATGGGCCTCACCTTCGGACCCTCCTTCCGCAACGTCTCCGGCGCGGGTTCCTTTATCGCCCTGGATTTTCTCATCTCTGCCGAGTATTCCTTCTGATGCCCTCCCCGAGAGTCTCCTTTTACACCCTCGGGTGTCGTGTGAATCAATATGAGACAAGGCGCTGGATGGCCCAGTTGCCAGAGGAGATCGCCATTGTCCCCATCACACAAACTGCAGACATTGTCGTCATCAACAGCTGCCTGGTCACCAGCCAGGCGGAGCGTGACACCCGACAGATCATCCACCGTGCCCGACGCTCAAACCCCGAAGCCACAATTATAACAACAGGCTGTTACGTTGATCTTCATGATGACACCGGTGAAATTGAGCCAGGCATGGTCATATTCTCCCGTGAAGAGAAAGACCAAATCCCTGCATTCATTCTGAGACACCTGGGCATTGAGTATTCCGGTCCACGGGAGCTTCCCGGGTTTGCCCCCGCGGCTTCCAGGCCACCGCTGCTCATTCAGACCGGGTGCGACAAGCGCTGTGCATACTGCATCATTCCCCATGTCCGCGGAGCCTCCTGGAGCCGCCCATCCGAGGAGATTTTCCGGGAATTGACCTCCATGGCAGGAACCTTCGGGGAGGTGGTGCTCACGGGGATAAACCTTGGGAGCTGGCAGGAAGGCTCCCACTCCTTTGGCTGGCTGCTGGAAAAACTGCTCGACCTCCTGGGCGACAAAACACGCATCCGCATGGGCTCCATCGAACCCGAATATGTCACTGACCATGTGATCAGCCTCATGTCCCATGAGCGCCTCGCCCCACATATTCATCTCCCCCTGCAGGGGACTTCAAACCCCGTGCTTCGAGATATGGGCCGGCCGGGCACCGTTGACGCATACCGTCGCCTCATTGACAACATCCTGCAGGTCAACCCCTTGGTAGCCGTGGGTGCCGACGTGATCGCGGGGTACCCAACCGAGACTGACGAGCACCACAGAGCGGGAATGGAGTTTGTGCGGGATATGCCATTGGCCTACCTCCACGTGTTCCCTTACTCTTCCCGCCCCGGCACACGTGCGGCTCAACTCAAGCCTTTGAAATCCGGGGTTGCACGGGAACGTGCACGGGAGCTTCGCACAATAGATGCAGGTCTTCGGTCTGCCTTTCTATCGGGTTTTGTGGGACGTACGGTTTTGGTCGCCACGGAGCGCAGGCTCTCAGGGAAAAATTTGCACCAGGGGATGGCCGGAGAGTTTTTCCCCGTGAACTTTACTGCCGACCTCCCCCCTGAGAGACTCCAGAAAGTCCGCATCACCCATTACGCCGACACCATCAAAGGAGTAGCCCTTGACCGCAGCGGTGCCCTATCTCACCAGTGAAATCCGCTCCCGGAAGGTACTGGAGTGGAAAGCACAGCTTCAAAAAAGCGCCCGGGTCAGGACCAGAATCCCGTTCAACATAGTACGGTCAGCGCTCCTGTGGGTTGATCCGATCAACTGCTTCACCCACGCCCAGGGGAGCGCCTATCTCCCCAGCTCTCCCGTGGTTATGGAGGGGAGCCTCGCCCTCATGGAGGCTTTTCTGCGCGCCGGCCGGCCGGTGATAATCGCCGCACACTGCCATTCGGGAGATCCTGGCCTCTTTTCAATGTTTTACCGCACCCACATCGCCTGCGGCACCTTCAACGCCCAAGTCCACGCCTCGGTGCCCACAGCGCCTCTGGCCCGCGTGATCCGCAAACAGACATACGACAGCTTTCATAACACCGAACTCACCGATATTCTGACACAAAACAACTGCGATCAGGTCATGATTTGCGGCGTTCTCACACACCTGTGCGTGGAGTCCACGGCCAGGGGAGCCTTCTCCCGCGGCATCATCCCTTTTGTGGTGATGGACGCCACCTGCACCCGGAGCGAAGCCCTCCATCTGGCGTCACTGATCTCCATGAGCGACGCCTGCGCTGTCCCCCTGACCCTCGAGGAGGCCCTCCTTCATGTGCCGTAAGATTATCATAGTCGGTGCGGGACCAGCTGGAGTAAGCGCCGCCGTTCAACTCACCAGACTGGGCCACAAACCCCGCCTCTTCGACTCCACCGGCCATGTGGGTGGTCTTCTCGTCAACGCCCGCAGAATAGAGAATTACCCCGGATTCGCGCAGGGTATCTCCGGACCCGAATTCATCGGTCACCTGAGCGCAATCCTTGCGCGCTGGAAGATAGATGTGGAACAAGCACACCTTCAGACCATAACCCCCGATGACGAGGGGTTTTCGCTCACCTTTGCGCAGAAAACAGTGAAAACCAGCCGGGTCATTCTGGCGACCGGGACCCTCCCCATTGAACTCCCGGAACTCAAACCGGCCAGCATCCGAATTTTTTATGAGGTGGCCCCTCTCCTCGCCGCACAACCCCGTGAAGTACTCATCATTGGCGGGGGAGAGGCATCCTTTGACTATGCCCTCTCCCTGGCGGACCGCGCCATCCATGTTACGCTGGCCTTTCGAGGAGAATTCCCCCGTGCCCAGGGTGTCCTTGTCTTTGAAGCCATGGAAAATCCATTTATTACCCTCTCTCCGCTTACAGTCCTGAGCGGCATTTCACCTTCCGGCGTCCCCCATGTCCTTCAAAACGGCGTCCCAATTGAATTTCCCGGAGCTGCGCTGCTCGTGGCCACTGGAAGGCGATCCACCTGCTCCACATTTTCCCTCCCCTGTGATGGTTCTCCCTTTACAAAACATCGAGGTTTATTTATTGCAGGGGACATGCGACTTGGAGGTCTTGGTCAACTGGGATGTGCCGTCGGCGACGGTCTCTATGCCGCATTTCTTGCAGCGAGGAGTAATCCATGAGGGTTATCTACGAAAATGGAGAGACAGATCTTGCCACCGTCTATGTGGGTCTTTGTGACGACGGCTCCAGAATAGAGTTTGTGGAGTCGGTGCAACCCCCCATCCCCCAACGGGAAAAGTGGGTGCTCATTATCTCCACCCTCAAGGGCTGCCCCGTAAAGTGTCCCATGTGTGACGCCGGAGGCGACTACCGTGGCATCCTCTCCACCAAAGAATTGTTTGACCAACTGGATCACCTGATTCTGGGCCAGTACCCCACGGGATCGGTCCCCGTCAAGAAACTCAAGGTCCAGTTTGCCCGCATGGGGGACCCTGCCTTCAACGATAACGTCCTTGAGGTCCTCTCCACCTTCTCCTCCCGGTACGATGCTCCGGGCTTTCTCCCCAGCATCTCCACGGTCGCTCCCAGCGGACGGAACCCATGGTTCGAGTCACTGCTCCACATCAAGTCATCCCTTCCCCCGGGTCGTTTCCAACTGCAGTTTTCCCTGCACACTACGGACTATGAAGCCCGCAAGACACTGATTCCCATTAAAACCATGAGCTTCCGGGAGATGGCTCAGTACGGGGAGACCTTTTACGAAAGTCAGGACCAGAAGGTGACACTGAATTTCGCCAACCCCGAAGGCTTCCCCATGGAGCCCTCTGCCCTTCTGCCCCTGTTCGATCCCAGGGTGTTTCTGATTAAACTCACTCCGGTAAATCCCACCGTTCAGTCAACCCACAACCACATCCGGGGGAGGATCGATGCAGAATCCCGGAGCGCCAACGATCCGCTGGTCAATTCCTTCCGGGATGCAGGCTATGACGTCATCCTCTCCATCGGAGAGCAGCGCGAGAATATCATCGGCTCCAACTGTGGCATGTATGTGGAGAAACTCGCAGGCTCGCAGATCACAGATCGACTACCTGTCCGCGGATGAACACCCCCCGTCCGACAGCGGATACATTTCCCGCTGATTTTTCGCCGATATTCTCCATTTTTCCTTGATTTTTTTAAACATTTTTAATTGGCACGCTTCTGGCGGTACTCCATGCCCGAGGGAGAGTCGCGGACCTCACCGGGTACACCACCCTGGAACGCCGGACACTCTCCCCCGAGAAGGGAGTGTCATCAATGGACCACTACGCCGTTTGTGTCATCGAGCGAATCATCGCAAAATTCGAGAGCCGCATCGAGCTCATTGAGCACAGGGGCTTCCCCTACATGGCAAAGGGGGCGCTGTTGTCCCACATGGAGGGTGCCCCCAAAGCGCTGGCTGATCTTCAGAAGATCATGCGATGGGCGAAAACACGGTTTTATGTCACCCAGGCAGAGCTCCAACTGGTCAGCAGCATGATCGGCAGGATGACTACAGCAGCGGAACCAGAACAAACAAGACTCGGCCAGGTCCGGGGAAAGGTCGCCCCATGGCAGGAGTGGCCAACAATGAAAACCGAACGATGAAAGGAAACAAAAATGGTAGCGAAGGAAAAACCAAAAAAGACAGTAGCGGCAGATGACAGCTGGGAGGTGAGAATCCGGCGGGCCATAACTGAGGTGGAAAAGCGCTGCGGAAACGGCACCATCATGGCCCTGGACGGCAGCGGGAAGATCCCCGTGGAGAGCATCTCCACAGGGTCACTCTCCCTGGACGCGGCCCTGGGTATCGGAGGACTCCCCAGGGGAAGAGTCGTGGAGATCTACGGGCCCGAGTCTTCGGGAAAAACAACCCTCGCCCTCTCCACCATAGCGCAGGCACAGAAGAAAGGTATCATCGCCGCTTTTGTGGACGCGGAGCACGCCCTGGATCTGGGTTATGCACGAAAACTGGGGGTGGTCACAGAACACCTTCTGCTCTCCCAACCGGACTACGGAGAGCAGGGACTTGAGATCGTGGATACCCTTATCCAGTCGGGGGAAGTCAAATTCATCGTGGTGGATTCTGTGGCTGCGCTGGTCCCCAAAGCCGAGATTGACGGTGAGATGACCGATCAGCAGATGGGGCTCCACGCTCGCCTCATGAGCAAGGCGCTGAGAAAAATTACGGCCCACTGCTCAAAATTCGGGGCCACGGTCATGTTTATCAATCAGATCCGTCACAAAATCGGCGTCACCTTCGGTTCCCCCGAGACAACCACCGGTGGCCAGGCCCTGAAGTTCTTCTCTTCGGTCCGCATGGATATCCGGCGCACGGGACAGATAAAGCAGGGGGAGGAGGTGATTGGCTCCCAGACCAGAATCAAGGTGGTGAAAAATAAAATGGCGCCCCCCTTCAAGCAGGCGGAATTTGCCATCTTCTTCAACCGGGGGATCTCCCGTTCCCATGAGCTCCTGGACCTGGCGCTCAAGGATGGAGTCATCAGTCAGGCAGGGGCGTGGTTCTATCACCAGGAAAAAAGTCTGGCCCAGGGACGGGACAATACCTGCACGTATCTTGAAGAAAACCCGGATCTTCTCAATGCAATTGAGAAGTCACTCTTTACCGACTGTGTTTCATCGACATGAGGCCCGATCTATTCGCTTGAATAGTATGAGATTATTTATTACCCTGACAGGGTTTGTACACGCCAATAAGGAGAACACCATGTCAGGTCCCAGTAATAATTTCCCCCCCACCAACGGTAAACCGAAATTTCCCGGTAGTTTTCCCCAGAGCCCGCCACCTCCCGATGCACCCCCACCTCCCGGCACACCACCCGCGCCTGACCACTCCATTCCCATGAGCGGCTCGTTGAGCGCCCCCATGTCGGGTCCCATGAGCGCTCCGCCGGCACCCGACGCGTCCGCGCCCATGGGCGGGCCCGCGGCACCTGCGCCATCCA
>JAHJLU010000734.1 GCA_018821745.1 Myxococcota bacterium
CTGGGCTGGTTATAGTCGCTGTCGTGATCCGCCCGGGGGTTATATTTAATGTAGGGTGCGATTCCAGGCCATTTATGGGCCTTCAGGCCAGAGCAGTCCATGTCTTTGTCCTGGCTCTTCTTGGCAACGGTCCGGAGGGGCGGGAAGGCGATGAGGCCGTTGTAAGAACCAAGGGGATGGGCCGCTTTCCTGCTGTTATCTTTGTATCCGTAGTGTTTGCGGTCATTTTTTTCGCTGGCCGCCACGATCCCTGACCCGATTTTGCCGATGGTGTTGGGGAGCGCAAGAACAATGGAGATGCCTGCAGTCGCGAGGCCGAAGCCGTTGTCAAGGAAGTCGTCGGATGAGAGGTAGTCACCCTGGATGTAGTTGTCCTTGACGTGAATCTTTTTCACTTCAGGCTCGGGCTTGTCTTTGACGGTGAGCTTGGTGGCACCCTGTTTGTCACCCCAGACGTTGGACACCAGCCAGCTCGCGAAACCGAAACCGCTGCGGTCGAAGATGGACTTCTCGGAGCGGGAGGCGTTGGCCATCTCGGTCATGATCTTGACGGCATCCTTGTTGGCGTCCTTTTTCCGCTTTTTAAAGTTGGATAGATCCCCGGTGAGTCCGCCGATGATCAGATCGACCAGGGAGGGGTTGAGGCCAGAGCCTGCATCAAAGGTTGCCCTGTATTCCAATGTGTTGAGGGCCGCGTTAATCATGATATTGCCGAGGCTGTTCCCCTTCATGAACTTCATGCGGTTATCGCCCCCGCGTGGAGTGTACATGTCGTCGATGATGGCCTGCATCCCGCTGAAAATGTGGGCGTTGAGCATTACAAGTCGTATCAACTGGGTATGCCACAACATATATTCGTTGAACAACCCCAGCGCCTCAATGGCCATGGGCGCGATGTAATGGATCAATTCGAAGGCATACCTCGCGATCATGACCACCACCGAGGCGATCATGGTAATCACCTTGAAGATCTTTGCCAGAATGCAGTATGGGATTTTCACGGGGATGGGAAACACGGAGCATCCAAAGTCAAGGCTGCTGGTGACACAGGCGATGAGATCCTTGACCGTCCCGACCATGAACAGCGAATAGTTCGCGTAGTTCATGTAGCTCTGTACCGCCATGGCAGCATTATAGTTCACGATCTGCGTGCGGTTGGTGAGGGCTACAAAGTTGAACGAACGCGCTTCCATGGCGGCGAGGGAGTAGGCGGCCGCGTCCGCAGTGTTCTGCAGCATTATCTTCTCCCGGATAGCCTGTCCCAGGTTGAGGGTAGCGACCACGGAGAGGGCCATGATGAACAGCCCTACCGCCGAGAGGGGAAATGCCTGCCCATGTTTTTTGCTCAACAGTCTTTTCATTGTTTCAGTCTGTCGCATAATATTTCTCCTGACTGTTTCAGCCTATGGCACACCCAGGGCAATAGCCCTGCGGTAAGGGTTTGACTGCATACGCATGGAATAAGTGGCCCGAAGGGGGATCATGAAAACCGCCCCATCCTGGTCATTGCCTTTGGAGGCTTCCCACAATTTTCTGGTGAGGGCGTTTCCACCACTCAGTTCCACACGATTGGCGTCGACGAACACCGTAGCCTTCTCGTCTTTCTGGGGGTTCCAGATGGCTCCATGGAGTTCCTGCCCTACCTGACCGGCGATATATGCCGTGTGGATGACGCGATTGGCGAAGGGGATACGCATGGTGTAAAGGTATGTCAATTCAATGGAGAGGCGGGTATTATCACGCCAGTCGTTTCCCTTTTTAACGTCGTCGAAGTTGATTTCCTTGTCCCCGAGGGCGCCGCCGAAGGAGCTCATTTTGGGAGAGATAACGGTAACGGTGACAATTTTATCCGTGGCGCCAAAAATGCCGTTGATGAAGGACCGCACACCCTGATCAGCGTAGCCGGCGGCAGCGTTCAGCACCGCGTCCCGGAAGCTTGAAGCGCTGCCCCCCAGTCCGAGGCCTGAGATGATGGCATCGGTTCCTCTTCTGATAAAGTTGGCGGCATCGCCGATCCTTTTATGCGCTTGATAAATCAGTGCCCGCTGAATGACCTGGGACACCATTTTGGTAACGTTTCCGGCCGTGGCTTCACTGACGATTCCCTCAAAGGTGGGGAGCAGAGAGACGATGGCCGCGTTTTCCATGATGAAGGGGTCCGCGTTCCATACTATGCCTGCCCGCGCTGCGTTGAAGGCCGCGTACTCTGTCATAAGTCTGGCGTGCTGAATCATGGCCAATTGCAGCATGCCCAATATGATGAATGTCATGAGCGGGATAACGATGGCGGATTCAACGAGAGCCTGGCCCCGTTTTCCTCTCAATCGTTTTCTGAGCAATGGATGAGAATTGTTCATGGCTTCCTCCACTTATTATAATGGCTCATCACCCTGTAATAAAGTATCGGTTAAGTGGTCCCCCGGTCGATCATGTGGCGAGAGATCCCGGGTGTTTTCTTCTTCGCGGCAGATTTTGCACCGCCGGAGAGGGCCCCCGATTCCCGAGAGGAGATCTCTCGGTCATACATTTATCCCCGCTTTTTGGAGCAGCGAGATAACCTCGTCCCTGTCGGTGCACCGGAGCATCGCCTCCTCCAGATCAATATCACCGTTGGCGCAGCTGCGCGCCAGGCTCTGATTAAGCGTGGTCATTCCATCTCTTTTCCCGATCTGCATCAGGGAGTACACCTGATGCAGTTTGTCCTCCCGGATGAGATTCCTGATGGCAGGATTGGGAAGGAGGAGCTCATAGGCGAGCACTCGCCCCGTTCCGCTCTTTTTGGGGATCAACTGCTGTGACACGACCCCCATGAGGACAAAGGACAGTACATTGCGGATCTGGTTCTGCTGATGGGGCGGGAAGACGTCGAGTATACGGGAGATCGCCTGAATGGCGCCGTTGGTATGAAGGGTGGAGAAGACCACATGCCCTGTCTCGGCTATGGTGAGGGCGGCCTCAATGGTCTCGAGATCCCGCATCTCTCCGATGAGGACCACATCGGGGTCCTGTCTCAGCAAATATTTCAGGGCGTCATTGAAATTCTTTGTGTCCTGACCCACCTCCCGCTGATTTACAAGGGATTTTTTATGTTTGTGAAGGTACTCAATGGGGTCTTCCACGGTAATAATGTGGCACCGGCGCTCATTGTTGATAACATCCAGCATGGAGGCCAGGGTAGTACTCTTTCCAGAGCCGGTGGGGCCCGTGACGAGGATGAGCCCGCGATTTTTAAAGCACAGGGGCTTGAGTTGATTGTAGGGTAACCCAAGCTCGCTCAGATCGGGAATAAC
Organism: Myxococcota bacterium; assembly: GCA_018821745.1. Lineage (GTDB taxonomy): Bacteria > Myxococcota_A > Polyangia > HGW-17 > HGW-17 > SZUA-580. Next base: position 3,291 of record JAHJLU010000734.1, read on the forward strand.
AAAGGGGATAAACCGGAACGCTCCCGCTACGGCACCCCGTTGATGGTATATGTTGGCCCTGAATCGCCCGATACTGGGAACTCCAAAACTGAAATCTATTTCACGGCTGGTGTCCAAGACGGCTCGTTGCGTTTGGGTGAGCGCTTCGTAGCATATCTCCTTGGTTTCGTTGGGTCCCATGTTCTGTGTGCGTAAAGGGATGAGACGCCCGTCAATCCGGAGTTGAGGCGGACTTCCCGTTGTGATGTGCAAGTCAGAAGCACGTTGTTCGATCATTGTCTGCAAAAGTTGCTGGAGCGTAAATTCCACGTTTCCTCCGAATCAGCGATGCCGGGTTCTCTTGGGGTAGCAAAAAGAGTCCAGCGGTCACCAGGTACTATTTTAATACAAAATTTGGCCTATTAATGCTATTTGTTTGTTCACGCGACAGGGTTTTCCGGCGAGGATTTATTTTCCCGCCGGTGGAATTTTGCAAACCTCAACATTTGGGAGGATTCAATGTACGGAAAATTGCAGAGCATTCTTCAGGAAGAACTGAAAACTATCAGAGAAGCCGGGCTTTATAAGTCCGAGCGGGTTGTGGTAACACCCCAGTCCACGGTGATCCGTGTGCAGGGCAGGGAGCGACCTCTCATCAACATGTGTGCCAACAATTATCTGGGGCTCGCCAACGATCCCAGGTTGGTGGAGGCGGCCAAGGCGTCTCTCGATAAATATGCCTACGGAATGTCTTCCGTGCGCTTCATCGTCGGGACCCTGGATCTCCATAAAGAACTGGAGGCGGCCCTCGCTTCCTTCATGGGGGTTGAAGATGTCATCCTCTATTCTTCATGCTTCGATGCCAACGGTGGGCTCTTTGAGACGCTCCTGGGCCCCGAGGACGCGATTATTTCCGACGCACTGAACCATGCCTCCATCATTGACGGCGTGAGGCTCTGCAAGGCCATGCGGTTTCGGTATCGCAACAACGATATGGACGACCTCGAGGCCCAGTTGAAAGCGGCCGACGCCAAAGGTGCCCGGGTAAAAATGATCGCCACCGACGGTGTCTTCAGTATGGATGGTATCATCGCCAATCTTGGCGGAGTGTGTGACCTTGCTGACCGGTATAACGCCCTTGTAATGGTCGATGACTCTCACGCCACAGGCTTTGTCGGCAAAAGAGGCAGGGGCAGCCATGAATACAACGGGGTAATGGATCGGGTTGATATTGTGACCTCCACCCTGGGCAAAGCACTGGGCGGAGCCTCCGGTGGCTATACTGCAGCGAAGAAGGAAATTGTCGAGTACCTGAGGCAGCGCAGCCGCCCCTATCTTTTCTCCAATACTCTCGCCCCCACAATCGCTTCAACAACATTAAAAGTACTGGAAATAATAGGGGAGGACACTACACTTCGGGACACTCTCGAGGAGAACTATCTCTATTTTCGCAAGCAGATGGAGCAGTTTGGGTTCACCATGTCCGGAAAAGACCACGCGATAGTCCCCGTCATGCTTGGGGATGCGCGCCTTGCAGGGCTCATGGCTGATGACCTGCTCGACGAGGGCATATACGCCATCGGGTTCAGTTTTCCTGTGGTTCCCAAAGGTGAGGCGCGCATCAGGACTCAGCTTTCAGCGCTCCACACCCGTGATCAACTTGACCAGGCCATCGCGGCCTTTGTCAAAGTTGGTCGCAAGCACGGCGTTATTGCGTAACAATGCCTCCAGCGTCGGGCTCATAGGGAATTTCCTTTTCAAATTTCAACCCGTTTTGCGACACGCTGAATAACAGGGGAATAACCAGCACTCCACGGGAATGGACCTCCCTGAGCTGCAGTGCGTAGGCAGGATCGATCTCTTCAGCCGCCTGAAAACGTTCACAGTCTTCCCGTTGAATGACATAGACCATGGCCGCTTTCGCCCCCTGTCCCATCAGCCTGTCCAGTTCATGCAGATGTTTGAGGCCTCGTGCGGTCACCGCGTCGGGAAACCGGGCCGTCCCCCTGTGGGCAAGCGTTACATTTTTCACCTCGATGAACCAGGGTGTTTCCCCTTCGTATCCAAATATATCGATACGGGAATGAGCCCCCACGGACTTCTCCCGGGCGAGTCCGCTCAGCGCGGGCAGTGATGTGATCTGCCGCGCTGCGATGAGGTCACAGGTGATCTGGTTGGGGAACGCGGTGTCAATACCGACCCATATTCCATCCACAAAAACCGCCTTCCATGAGAGAGGATATTTTCTGGAGGGGTTTTGCGAATCCCAGAGCAGGGCAGGGGCGCCACTGACGAGGAGTCCCTTCATGGATCCCGTGTTGGGGCTGTGGGCGGCTACCAATTCACCGGAGGCGAGCTGGAAGTGTGACACGAAACGATTCAATCTTTTCAGGAACTTCGCTTTAACAAGGGGTGTGGGGAAAGAAAACAAATCCATGGGTGCTCTTTTCTTGGTAATGAATTTGACTACATTGGTGCACCATGCTATACATTGTAGTAGAGGTGTAGCCATGAAGGCAGTGCTCGGAACAACAATAGCAATATCCTGTGTTTTTACATTCAGTTGCAGTAGCTCTCTTGTCAAGAGGCAAGGAACACTGATCTCCAGTCTGCAACATAAGTCACAAATACTGGAAAAGGAAGTGGGGAGTCTGCGTGAGCGTCTTTTGGTGCTTGAAGGCAGTTTGCGCCCCACTGCTCCTGCTTTTCCCGCCAGGAAAAAGGGGGTGACCCGCAAAACCCTGCCACGGGGTCCAGGACCGGAAGATCTCCCAACGGTTCGCCTTGCTCCGCGCAAACAGGCGGAGAAATCGCCGGAGGAGACAGTGCCCGAGGCTAATTCCTCCAGCACGGTCAAGAAGCACCGTCGGCGATACAGGCACAAAGGAACTCCAGGGC
>JAHJLU010000735.1 GCA_018821745.1 Myxococcota bacterium
CCTACTCCATGATCAAGGTGCGTGAGCTGGAGCGCCGGAGGTGGGAGACCGAGGACATGCTGGTCCGCATGGCCACCATGGCGGATCACATCAAGTCCCAGATGCAGCTGGCCAACGCGGCGAATCTCGGGCTGGTGGTGCACGATCTGAAGAACCGGATTGCGCCCCTCTCCATGGTCAACGAGATGCTGAACGAAGTGTTCGGGAACTGGAAAAAGGATGGAAGTCTCAACGATCTGGTGTTTCACGATGCGCTGGAGCTCTCCGATCGGGCAGTAACCACCTTGTTAACCCAGACGGGGGACATTTTGCGGGATGTCGCTCGGGTGCAGGTCGGGGGACAGAGTTTTTCCCTCTTCAAGCTTCAGCAGATACTGGGCAATCTGGAGAGTGGCATGGTGCATGAGGATCGCATTGAGGCCATGCGCAAGCTCACCTCCGTTGTGGAGGTCTCCTCCTTTCCCGAGGGTGAAGTCCCGGGCAATATCGACGATCTCCAGCTTATTTTTATCAATATCATTCAAAATGCTGTGGCCGCGGGGGCAAAGAGTGTTCGCATCGATAGCGCATTCGATTCCGACGGGAAGAACATCGAGATGACCATCGCCAACAACGGGAAACCGCTCACGGCGGCACAGAAGGAGACGCTCTTTCATCCCTTCTGCTCCGGCAAAAAGGGTGGTACCGGTGTGGGCCTCTTCTTTGCCAAACAGTGGCTCGAGTCCATCGGGGGGGATATTGTTCTGCGAGACTCCCATGAGCAGAAAACAGTCTTCGCCATCATCATGCCCCTGAAGGATGATAAAACATCCAAAGATAACAATGCAAAGCAAAAAACCTCAGGACTCTACAGCAGCATAAAGGGGACGGGAAAGCACACTGTCCCCAAGGGAACGGGAAAGCACGTCTCTTCCAAAGGCACGGGCAAGAATGCCTCTCCCGGCTCTACCGGAGAAAGAGATTCTGCGAAGATCACCGCCAAACAAAAGAAGGTCTCCGGGGAGCCATTTTAGCCCATCAAGTGCATGACGTCCAGATCGGCTTGATACACACGGCGGAAAAGGGTGGGCTCCCGGTCATGACAGGGCTCAACATGGGGTTTTATTGAAAACAGACCCCGGAAAATGGAACAGACTCCAATAAAAACTGGCTTTTGGCAGTGATTTAGAGTAGGTCGGCAGCACAAAGGGCTGCCTCGATTCATGGGGCAGCCTGCAACTGATAGGTATATTTTTATGACGACAAGCATCTCCTCTCCCGACACATTCGCAACTCTCAACATCTCTCCAGAGATTCAGATAGCCATTGCAAAATCAGGCTACCATACACCCACTGCCATCCAGAAACTTACCATCCCTCCTCTGCTAGAAGGTCATGACCTGCTTGGTCAGGCCCAGACAGGGACCGGAAAAACAGCGGCCTTCGCCATCCCCATGCTGACGCTCGTCGACCCTTCCAAGCGGGAGGTTCAGGTTCTGGTGCTCGCACCTACCCGTGAGCTGGCGATCCAGGTGGCAGAGTCTTTTAAAACGTATGGCGCCAATATCAAGGGGTTGAAGGTGCTGGCGGTCTATGGAGGCCAGGAGTACGAGGCCCAGAACAGACCCCTCAAGCGCGGTGTGCACATTGTGGTTGGCACACCCGGCAGGGTGATGGATCATATCCGCAGGGGCAATCTGGACCTGGGTACCGTGCGAGGCCTGGTTCTTGATGAGGCTGATGAGATGCTCAAGATGGGATTTCGGGAGGACGTGGAATGGATCCTGGAGAAAACACCACCCCACCGGCAGACATCCCTCTTCTCGGCCACCATGCCGGCTCCCGTGCGGGCCATCGCCGGAAAATATCTCAAAGATATGGTGGAGATCAGCACCCGGACCCACACCGCGGCGGCCGAGACCATCGGGCAGCGGGCCTATATTCTCCGCAAAACCGACAGGCTGGATGCGCTGATACGGATTCTGGAGTCGGAAGAAGTGGAGGCCATGCTGATCTTTGTGGCCAGGAAAATGACCACGGTTGAGTTGTCGGAGCAAATATTCCGCCGCGGGTACAGCTGCGTGGCGCTCAATGGCGACATGGCGCAGAACATGCGCGAGGCCACGGTGAAGCGTTTCAAGTCAGGGGAGGTCAAGTTTGTGGTGGCCACGGAAGTCGCTGCCAGGGGACTGGATCTGCGGATGGTCTCCCATGTGGTGAACTATGATGTACCTGACGATCCCCATATGTACGTCCACCGTATTGGACGAACGGGCCGCGCGGGCAAACCGGGAACCTCCATTCTCTTTGTCACCACCCGGGAAAAGGGATTTCTGCAGACCGTTGAGCGGGAGACCAAGCAGGAGATCGCCGTGTTTCCGCTCCCCTCGACAGAAGACATCAACGATCGGCGCATCGCGCGATTCAAGCAGAAGATCACCAGCGCGTTGCAGCGGGGAGACCTGCAGTTTTTCGAAGAGATGCTCCTTGGGTATGCCAAGGAAACAGGGGTGTCAATGCTCAGCATTGCCGCGGCCCTTGTCCGTATGGGCGAAGGGGCGTCCCCCCTTCTGTTTAAAGAGACATTCACCGAGCAACGCCGTACTCGTCGGGTAGAAGAACGACAG
>JAHJLU010000736.1 GCA_018821745.1 Myxococcota bacterium
CAGGCCGGGGACGGTGAGGGTGTTTCCGTCGATGATGCTGTTTCCAAAAAGCCAGCGGGCTTCGTGGAGCGTGTCGCCATCGGGGTCGGTGGTCTTTTCGGCGTTGAGGACCGTGGGGCAGGAGGCCTTGCCGTCTGCGCCAAGGAGCTGCGCTCCGGCCATGATCTTGACCGACGGGGGCCGGTTTCCCTTGGCAGGTTTCAGTGACAGCTCCACGGTGACCGGTGAGGAGTAGGGAGAGCTGTCGGGGGGAGGCGTGTAGTCGAACACATACCGTGCCTTGGTATCGTCGCCGCTGGAGGGTGCCCTGCGCAGATTCAGGAGTTTCCCCGCGGGGGTTAAAAGCTTATATCCCTCCCTGTTGGAAGGCAGGCACAGCGAGAGCCGGACGGGAGGCCCCGTGGGAAGAGACGTCGTGATGGTGACCTTCCCCAGATCCATGTCAATGGCCTGTTCTGCCCAGATGTTCCCACCGGGAACGGAGAGCATATTGGGCCCGAAGGGGGTGAGATCCAGGGTGCCGTCACTTTTTGCGGTGACCTGCCGATAGCCCCAGTACCCGTTGTCTTTCCTGGAGCTCGCGGCCGTGGTGACTTTCACGAAGGTCAGGTCGTGCGCAGCCTTAATCCCGTGGGCGATGGGGGCACCCTTGGGATAGTGCCACTGCCCGTCTTTATGGATATGGCCCGAGAAATAGTACCCCCCGTATTTTGCCAGCGTTGTAAGGAGACGAACCCCGGAGTTATCGGTGGCGCTCTCCTTTTTGCGTGTGTCGGAGGGGTCGGAGTCCCAGCTCCCGTCGTAGTTCCACTCCTCGAAGTGACCGATCCCGATGGGGGAGGTGGGGAAGGGTTCGTTCTCGTGGAAGGGGGTCTGGTCCATATTTCCCCGGGGATCATGGTGCCCCAGGACAACAGGGGTGAGGCCCTTTTTGCGGGCGAACTCCAGCTCACCCGCGGCCCAGGCGAGTTCCTGGTCGGAGAGGTAGCCACCGTAATTGTCAACACCGGGGGCACCAAGGAAGAGTTTCTTTATTTTCAGAAAGATGGAGAAGCTGTGCCGCCGCCTGTTGGTGCCGCTGTAAGTGTTGAGGAAGATAAAATGAAATTTCCCCCGGGAGAAGGAGTACCGCTCGGGGCCCCACATATTACGCCAGTAGACGAGCCCGTCGGCCACCAGGTTGGAAAAGAGCTCTTCCTTGAGGCCGCCATACAGGCAAACCACGTAGCGGAAGACTTCGGAGTAGTTGGTGATGCTGCTGGGGAACTGGCTCCGACATTTGACAATTCCCAGCCCCACCGCCAGCGAGGAGGGGATCCGCAGGGAGTAGGTGGCATAGCCGTCATGATTTCCGGGGATAAACCAGGTGGCAAAACGCGCGTTTCCCCAGGTGTCAAGGGCGTGCTGGTATTCCTGGGGGAACTCAAGACCAAAGAGCAGATCTCCCAGGTGGATCACCATATCGGGATCCCGCAGCTCGATCTCCTGAAACACCTGCCTGGTCATGGCGATGTTGGTCTCGCTCTCCCCGCGTTTGGGGAACTCCGTGGGCGCCTTCTGTCCGTTGAACACCTTCCAGGAAGGATCCCGCAGCTGGTGATCGCTGTAAAGCAGAATGGAGAAGTCCCCCACTGCTGCTCTTCCCGTGCAGCGCACATTATTGGGCTCACGGGTGATGCTCTGATCGTTCCATGTGACCACCGTGCGGTAGGTGGCTCTGCTCACACCCGCGGGGAGTTGAACCAGGGACCGGAACAGGGGAGGCATGCCCGCACTGCCGGCTTTTTGTGTGGTCTTGAGGATGGTAACGGGCACCGGTCCACCGCAGCCATCGGAGGGGATCAGCGAGACCTTGCGTGGTCTGCGATCGGTCCACAGGGCGAAGGTGCCCCCCGAGGAGACCAGGGCCGGGGATCCAAGGGTGGGGGAGAAAATGTGGGTGATCCTCCTGGTGACCGGCTGCTCCTGCTTCTCGTAGGCACGAAGCGCGTACCAGGGATCCGGTGAGTCACCGGGGAGCCGGAGCTGGCCGGGGAGAAGCAGCGTGAGGATCAGAAGGTGTGTCATGGTCAGTCATCGTCGGGGATATTGTTCCCCTGAGAGTCTTTGCCCTCGGTAACTGAAGGGAGATTGTTCTTGCTGTTCTCCTCGGACTCCTCGAGCATGCCGAGCATTCCACGGTAGGCCAGATCATCTTCCTCCCCGAGCCCTTCGAGCTCTTCGAAGGAGACTGAGTCACCGCTCTGGAGGTCATAACCGTTGTTGGAAGGAAAACTTAAAATATTGGAGGCGTTGGCCTTGGTCGACTTGAAAGAGGCCAGGGCGGAGGTGCGGGTGCTCTTCTCCAGCTGCCGCCCCGTCTGCTCGAGACGATCCATGAGATCGGGCAGCTGCTGCAGCAGTAAATCCTTGTGCTCTTCCTTGAGGATCAACTCATCGATTCCGTTGAAGAGGGAGAGAATATGGACCACATTCTTGGGAAGCTGGCCCTTGAGCCAGATCCATCCCAGGGGCGGGGTCAGGGAGACGTCCTCCCATTTGAGCCAGTTGCCCTCGATCCCCGAGGCGGGGTCCTTGCCCTTGAAGGTGCCGTCGCTGTCCACGTAAGATACTGAGTATCCTTTTCCAATCAAGTAGTTGTGTCCGTTTGAGTTGCGGATGGGGTAGATGGTCTGCCCTATTTCCTGGGGGGAAATTGCCATGGTGTCACTCCAGTTCGATGTAGTGAAAATCCCTTATTGAGTACAGGCTCTTTAAATATGACGGTGGCCGCTCGGGGATCTTCGGGAATTAAATAGACCCTTTTTCACTACAATTCAACGATAAATTCACACCATTGCCCGGGAGACAAGAGTGTAGCTGCCTGTAGCACTTGTGTAGCTTGTGTAGCGACATGCGTTGCGTTACGCAACAGTCGAGATCACTTCATTGCACCGCGCAGAATGGACTCGGGCTGGGG
>JAHJLU010000737.1 GCA_018821745.1 Myxococcota bacterium
ATGACATTGGCCGCAGGGAGAAACATAAGGGAGAAGATATAGCCGATGGACTGGAGATCCGACTGGCCCATGTGGGTCTCCCGCAGGGTTGAGGTCATGTGATAGGCGATGGAGGCGCCGAAAACAGCCCGCGTGACGGCCCCCAGGGGCAGCAGGATCATGAGCAGCATCAGGAGAAAGGAGAAGGTGGGGAAAAAATAGGGCCCCGCGTAGATGAGCCAGTTGTAGCCGCCCACGGAGGTCATCTCCCCCCCTTTGCTCCAGGAGGTCTTGATGCCCGTTACCCTGTGGCCCGTGAGGATGGCAAAGAGGGCGTGGGTAAGCTCGTGCTCCAGGGTGGAGAAGGCTGACCCCAGCAGGGGGTGCTTCAGGAGGAAATACCACGCCGCGAGGTAGGCGGCGAATCCACCCAGGAACGGGATCATGGCACCAAAGTGGTGGTAGACTCCCGTGATGACGCCCCAGAAGGCCACGGCGGATCCCGGGAGGAGCGCCAGGGCCAGGAGCGCCACGGGCCATTTGATGACAGAGAAGCCGGTGTCGATTTTTGAGGCCATTTATTTATCCGTTGGCTCGTTGATGAGCACCTGTCCGTTGGAGAGGCCCAGGAAGAGGTGTTCCCGCCAAAAGGCCAGGGACCGGGGTTTCTCCTGGAAGAACTGATAGGTAATAAGGGTAAGCTCACCCGTGGGGCTCATGAGGGCCACCTTGGCACCGTAGGCCGAGACATGGGGCTCCGGGTAGGTGTCGCCGTCGGTGTAGAGCACCAGGGCGCGGCCGTCACCCAGGGGATAGAGGTCCCAGACCGTGTAGCCTTCGAGGCCCGCGACCGGCTCCATGCCGTCGGCGGTGACAAACATGGCCCCGAAGGTGAGGGGGGTGGCGATGTTGACGCCCACGGCGATACCCAGGGAGTCGGAGAGGTTCCAGGTGTTCAGAACGAAAAAATTGGGCGCGGAGTAGGGCAGGAACTCCCCGGACTCAAGGGAAAAGGCGCTGGTGTAGGAGGTGGAAGTTGAGCTGTAGTAGCCGAAGGCGTAGAGGACATCATCCACGGCCAGAAGCTGGGTGAGGCGGTTGTCACCGGGAGGCGCGGGGTGGGCAACCTGCCGGGCGACGGTGAAGGTCTCGCCGTCGTCGGAGGATTCCCACAGGTAGGCGTTGACCGTGGAGTTGTTGTAGTCGTCGATGGTCCCGCCGGAGCCCACTGAGTATATCTTTCCGTTGTAGCAGGCGGTGTCGTGGACGTGCCAGCCCCACTCAAGGGTGCGGGACTTGTACCAGGAACCCCCGCTGCTCAGGGAGTACACATTCCCCATGAGGTCGTCCTCCGTGGCGTCAACGCCGGGGATGAAGAGCTGCCCGCCGCAGACGCGGTAGAGGGAAATCTCCTCCTCGTCCGTGGCAAAGTCCGAGTGGAGGTCCGAGGCGTCCAGGGAGGTGAAATAGCGTACCTCGATGGGGGTCACCCTGCCCAGGTTGAGGTCCGCGTCACCGTAGCCGATGTAGAGGGCGTCGTCGAAGACCATGAGCTCGCTGATGGCCTGGCGGAAGTCCATGGATTGGAGCTCCGAGGCGTTGATGGTGATGTAATCCCCGATGGGCTCGGCCCACTGGGAGAAGGTGTAGAAGTGGAGCTCGGCGATGTCGGGGATGTGGGTGATGAACACCGCGGCCGTCTCCTCGTCGTGTTTGTCGCCGTCACTGCACTCCACCTGGAGGATGCAGGTGGAGTCCTCGCTGCCCTCGGAGGGCGTGAAGGAGTAAGTCCACTGGTCCTCGCCCTCGTGGGTGATGGTCCCCGAGCAGGTGTCTTCATCTCCGGTGGTCGCCTCCACCGGGTCACCGTCGGCGTCGGTGCAGCGAAAGGTATAGGTGTAGACTTCATCGACCCTGGTCTGGTCGGGCGCCGTGCCCGCGATCACGGGGGCCGTGTTGTCGGCGCCGTCGTCACAGGCGAGTGGAGTCAGCAAAAAGAGCAGGGTGGTGGAAAGGATCAGCGTCCGCATGGAGCACCTCTCAGGTGGTTCTTGATGGAAGAACGCAGGAAGATGGCCAAAATGGCCAGGAAAAGAATCATGAGGGGAGGGGCGCTGCCGCTCTGCCCGGTACTGCAGGAGCAGCCTCCCGAGTCACCGGGATCATCGTCGCCCCCGTCCACACCGCCGTCGGGGAGGAGCTCGCCCTCGCGCTCCACATAGGTGACGGTGCGATTGGCCGTTACATTGCCATAGGTCTCCGAGAAGGGCGTCCTCAGGGGCCAGTCGATCGTGAGGGAGTCAACCATGGTGGCATCCCCCAGGCCGAAGTGGAGCGTCATGGAGTTCTGGGTGGTGGTCCCCTTGCCCCCCTCGACCTGGCGCATGAGCACATCGCCACCCACGTTGAGGGTCACCCGGGCGCCGATGGCGGAGCGGTTGGCGTAGGTGCCTATGAGTCTGACCTTGAGGTAGTTGCCCGTGGCGTGGTCGTTGCGGTAGAGGCCCCGGGAGACCAGGTCCAGGTCACCGTCGTTGTCGATGTCGGCCCAGGCGCATCCCCAGCCGTTGTCAACGCGAATCCCCGAAGGGTAGGTGACATCGGTGAAGGTGAGGTCGCCGTTGTTGCGGTAGAGGAAACTCTGATATCCCACATAGACGTCGGTGACAAAGAAATCTGCGTACCCGTCGTTGTCGAAGTCGCCGGCGGCGGGATCACTGTGGGTCTCGCTGTAGGTGACCCCCGACTCCTCCCGGATATCTTCAAAGGTGTAATCGGGGGGACCGGAGTTGATGTAAATCATGGTCTTGTCGGAGAACTCGATGAAGCGGGGGTGGGCCAGATTGGCGGCGATGAGATCCCAGTGCCCGTCGTTGTTGAGGTCGACCCAGGTGGAGCCGATGGTGTGGCCGTAGGCTCCGGAGATATATTCGCCCTCGGTGCCCGTCTCGAAGCCCACGTTGGTGAAGCGCCCCGAGCCCGAGTTCTGCCACAGAAAATTGCGGTGGAGCCGGTAGTTGGAGACATAGATGTCCAGGTCCCCGTCGTCATCGTAGTCGGCCATGTTCACGCCGCGCCCGCAGAGGGTGGCCTCGGCCTCGATCCCGTGGGCGGCGGAGAAGTCGGCGAAGGTGCCGTCCCCCATGTTCATCCAGAGCTTGTCGGCGGTGCCAATGGAGAGGGTGCCGTCGGTCCAGTTGGTGGGGGTCTCGTAGTTGGCCACATAGAGGTCCACGAAGCCGTCACCGTTCACGTCGCCCCAGGCCGCCCCCTCGGTGGGGAGGAAGTCATAGGGGGCGCCCGCCTCGTCGGAGACATCGGTGAAGGTGCCGTCGCCGTTGTTTCTCCACAGGTAGTCGTGGGGACGCTCCCCCGCGTTGGAGTCGGATTTGCACCGGCCCTCCACGCAGGAGAAGCCGTCGGCGGGGCAGTCACTCTCGGAGGAGCACAGGGGCAGGTAGTTGTTGACCGTGGCGTAGAAGTCCAGGTGCCCGTCGTTGTCGTAATCGGCCCATATTCCGCCGTTGGTGGCCCTTCCGGCGATTCCCGCCTCCTCGGAGACATTGGTGAAGGTGCCGTCGCCCTCGTTGCGGTAGAGGGTGTTCCCGTTGACCAGGAGGTCATCGTCGCCGTCGTTGTCGTAGTCACCGAAGGCCATGCGGGAGAGCCCCGAGAGCCCCGAAGACTCGGTGATGTCGGTGAACCAGTAGGTCTGGGGGATGTCGTGGTAGGTCACGGTCGCCCGGATGAGGGCGTCGACCGCGCGGGCCGGTGTCTCGCCATCGCCCACATAGTACCACTCTCCCTCGTCACGGATCAGGGAGCGGGTCTCGTCGGCGCCCGAGGCGTCCCAGGCGATGAGGGTGGTGGCGTCTTCCACGATCTGCCCCACATAAAAATGGACGGGGGGGTCGATGTCGACGCCCTCCCCCGCGAGATCGATGACCGTCCAGTCATCTTCCACGGGCAGCACCTCCCCGGACCACAGGACGCGATCCAGATCCGGCGCGTTTCCCCCGTTGTCGGCCCAGATGTAAATGGTTGCGGGCCCGTTGACAGAGCCGAACCAGATACTCAGGGAGTCGACCGTGGCAGGGTGGAGAGGGGTGAGGCGGGTCACCTCCACGTCGCCGGGGTCGAGGCTCTGCACGGTGCCCGCCGGGGTCCCGTCGTCGTAGGCGAGGGTGACACTCTGGGCCATGGCAGCAAGGGGGAAGCACACAACGAGCGCGAGAGAGAGTAGAGTTTTCACACAAACCTCCAATTTGCCGGAACGGATGCAAGGAGTATAAAGCCCTGAGAAATCTGTGCAAGCTGATGGAGAGAAAACCCGCCGCCTCGTGCAGAAAAAAGTGACCACAGGGCCGCTGCGGTCAAATACAGGCCTCCCCCACCTCATGATTGACTACATCATTTTTCTTGACAGTAACCATGCTGTTTTTTGGTATTTTGGATTGTTTGTAAGTTGGGGCTTCTCGCCCCAAACCCGAGGTCAAGGGGCCGCTGGCCCCCTGACGACCCCCGCTGGGAGCTGAGCAAACGGAAGACTCCGCTTAGGAGTCTTCATTGCGTTTGCGAAGTCTTCGCCAGCAGGCTAACTGTATAAGTTGTGCTCGGTGCCTGTGTCTCTTCGAAACATGCTGGCTCACCTCCCAGACCCTCTTGACGTTGGAACAGTTTTTTCTAAAACAACCGGGAGTTCCCCCGGCTGCAAGGGGATGCCCAGAAGTTTATTACTGTGACCCTATTTTCATTTCTGATTGTCAACTGAAGCTTGTGATAGACCATGAGGTCCCCTCGGGAGGGGGGCTTATGGCCCTGGGGAGAGGGCTTTGGCTACTTTTGCCAGTAACGCGGCGGGATCAAAGGGTTTTGATATGAAGTGGGCGTTCGCGTCCCCGGGGTCCTGTCGGGAAATGTCATTGTCGGCGTACCCGGACATGAAGAGAACCCTCAGGTGCGGGGAATGGGACCGGAGTCTTTTATAGAGGGCCTTTCCGCTGAGTCTGGGCAGGACCACATCGGTGAGGAGCAGGTCAATGGAGCCGTGGCTCTCCTTTGCCGCCAGGTAACCATCCTCGCCGTCAACGCCGCAGATGACAGTGTACCCCTTCTTCTGAAGCACTGTCTTGAGCAG
>JAHJLU010000065.1 GCA_018821745.1 Myxococcota bacterium
GCGTCTGCGTCTTCATCGCAGGTCTCGGTGCCCGTGCACTCCATGCCGTCGCTGCAGTCCCGGGCGACACCGGAGCAGACAGCCCCGTTGCAGACGTCGCTGACCGTGCAGAAGAGCCCGTCGTCGCAGGGGGTGGCGTCGCGATCACTCCAGGCGCCGGAAGCGCGGGCGGTGTCGCAGATTTCACACTGGTTGGCGGGGTTGATCTGGCCCTCGCCGTAGCAGACTCCGCTGATGACACAGCCGTCGCAGGGGGTCACGCACTGGTCGCTTGTTTCGTCACACACCTCATAGGCGGCGCAGGGTGTGGTGCCGGGGATACAGCCGCCGGCACCCTCGTCGCAGGTCTCCGTGCCGTTGCAGGCGATGCCGTCGCTGCAGTCCCGCGTTGCTCCCGCACAGACAATACCCAGGCAGGTGTCGCCCACGGTGCATGCCATGCCGTCGTCACAGGAGGCGCCGGTGCGGTCGCTCCAGGCATTGGTGGAACGTACGGTGTCGCAGATTTGGCACTGGCCCGCGGGGTTGATCTGGCCTTCGCCGTAGCAGACGGTGCCGATAACGCAACCGTCACAGGGGGTCACACACTGGTCGCTCGTCTCGTCACACACCTCGTGGGCGGCGCAGGGTGTGGTGCCCGGGATGCAGCCGCCGGCGCCCTCGTCGCAGGTCTCCGTGCCGTTGCAGGTGATGCCGTCGTCGCAGGAGAGCTCGGTCCCGGTGCAGAGGGTCCCGGCGCAGCTGTCACCGGTGGTGCAGGCGAAGCCGTCGTCGCAGGCGGTGCCGTCACGATCACTCCAGGCGTCGGGGGAACGGGCGGTGTCGCATATTTCACACTGGTTGGCCGGGTTGACCTGGCCTTCACCGAAGCAGACGGTGCCGATGACGCAGCCGTCGCAGGGGGTCACACAGCGGTCACCCACGGCGTCGCACACCTCGTGGGCGGCACATGTTGTGGTGCCTGGGAGACAGCCGCCGGCGCCCTCGTCGCAGGTCTCCACGCCGTTGCAGGCCACGGAGTCGTCACAGTTCAGGGGGGAACTGTCGCAGGTGCCACCCAGGCAGATGTCACCGATGGTGCAGGCCAGACCGTCGTCGCAGGCCACGCCGTCGTTGAGGCTCCAGGCCAGGGGGTCCGCGGCGAGGTCGCAGATGAGGCAAGGGTTTGCGGGGTTGACCTGCCCGTCGCCGTAGCAAACGTCGTTTACCACACAGCCGTAACACCAGTCGGCGCAGATATCCCGCTTCACGTCACAGAACTCCGTGGCGTCGCAGGTGGTGAGGCCCTCGATGCAGGCGCCGGCCCCCTCATCGCAGGCCTCCACGCCGTTGCACCCGACGCCGTCGTCACAGTTCATGGGGGAGCCGTCGCAGGTGCCACCGAGGCAGGTGTCGTTGATCGTGCAGAAGAGCCCGTCGTCGCAGGCCGCGCCGTCATTGTTGGACCACTGGTCGGTGACCGACAGGGCGTCGCACTTGAGGCAGGGGTCCGTGGGGTTCACCTGGCCGTCGCCGTAGCAGATTTCGTCGATGCGGCACCCGGGACATTGTTCGACGCACAGGTCAACTGCGGGATCACAGAACTCCGTGGAGAGGCAGGGGGAGATGCCCGGGAGGCATGCATCGGCTGTGGCGTCATAGGTCTCGGCGCCGTTGCAGGTGATGCCGTCGTCACAGGGGTTATAGCAGTCGATACACTCGTTGTTTTTCTTGTCGCTGTCATCGCAGGCGGCGGAAAGAACAAGAATGACAAGGGAGAGGCCGAGAATGATCCGATACATGGCGGTTGCCTTTCTGTTGCGAGGAAATCTCCGGGTGACATGGTTTTCCATAAGGAGTCTCACCACGGTGCCTTCACCCGGGATGAGGCCTGACGTTATCGACTCCCAGTGTATCAACTGTTGTGTTGTTGATCAAGCCGTAATCCCGTCCGGAATTGTGCAATCATGACAACGGAGGCAATCGGGGACAGCGTCACTGAGCAGGGTGAGAGAAGTTATCTCTTCGCCTGTTCCTGGCCTTCACCCACGAAGGCGATGAAGCTATTTATGAAGTTCCGGAGTATTCTTGACTGTTTTGTTTGATGAATATCATATCATCTTGTTTATCGAGTAATCTTGGGTATGTTCAGGTGGTTTTTCGATGGAGGCGTGATGAAAAAAAAACTTCCTGGAATTCTCTGCTGCACGATGATCGCGGGCGCCGCCGTCGCCCTCTCACCCATGGTACACCTGGGAGCGGTCACGCTGGCTCTGGTCCTGGGGATTGTGGTCTCCAACCTTTGGCCCCTGCCCCGCAGCACTTCCGAGGGGATTCAGTTCAGTGAAAAACATGTGCTCACATGGGCCATCGCCCTCCTTGGCTTTCGCATGGATTACAGCATTCTCCTCTCCCTGGGTCTGTTTCCCCTCCTGCTTGTGTTTCTGGGAGTCGTGTTCACCCTCGGTGCGGCGCTGCTCATGGGGAGGCTGTTCAAAATCGACCTGAAGCTGGCGCTTCTGCTGGGAGTGGGAAACGCCTTCTGCGGGACCTCGGCCATAGCGGCCACCCAGGGTGTTATCAAGTCCGAGGAGAGGCACGTGGCGGTCTCCATCGCGGTTATCAACCTGCTTGGGACCCTGGGGATCTTTGTTGTTCCCTTTCTGGCGGTCGCCCTGGGGCTGCATTCCGACGGGCAGGGGCTCCTCATCGGGAACACCCTCCAGGCCGTGGGACAGGTCACCGCCGCGGGTTTTGGGCTCAGCGAAGTGGCTGGCCAGACCGGGACCGTCATCAAGCTGGGACGCATCCTTTTGTTGACCCCCCTGATCCTGCTGCTCACCTTTTCGCAGCGGAAAGATCGGGGAAATGGCAGCACCGGCGCTCGTCCGGGGGTCCCCCCCTTCATCATCGCCTTTATTCTCTTCTCCATTGTGAACTCCCTGGGAGTCCTGCCCCACCTGGCCCACGCCGCGCTCACCATTTCGGGAAAAATCATGCTCATAGTCGCCATGGCCGCCATCGGGATGAAAATTACCCTGAGAGGCCTCGCCGCAAAGGGGCTCACGGCGCTTGGGACAGGAGCCATGATCTGGTTGCTCCAGATTCTGTTCAGCGTCGCGCTGATTCTGATCCTGGCGTGATCTCAGTGGGGAGCGGGGGTGTAGCGGTAATTGGAGGAGGGGCAGCTTGACTGGCTGCTGGAGACCTGATCCCACCGGTCGGTCTGCAGATCATCCTCAATGCCCACCGTGGCGGTGTTGCCCCAATAATACTCATCCCAGGTGCCACAATCATAGAGCAGCTCGACCACGTTGGTAGTCTCGTAGATGCGCACCTGGAAGGAGTGCTTCCCGTCGGGAGAGTCGGCATCGTAGGAGCACCCCTGGTACCAGTCGAAGACGAGGACCCGGTTGGGAGCGCTCCCCTGGACAGCTGAGTAAAGGTAGGGGGAGTTGGCGAAGGGACAATCACCGGAGCTAAAGGTGAGATCGTCCCAGAAGGGGTAGACCGCCTGATTGGGGGCCCCTGAGGCGGGCAGGGGGTCATTGGTGAAGTCGGAATTTCCCGGATCGCTGCCGAAACTGAGCCAGCCGTTGGTGCACATCCAGGCGGAGGTGTAGGGGACACCGTAGAAGGAGAAGTTGAAGCCCGACGGGAAGACTACCTGGAATCTGCTGTCGTCGCCGGACCCGACCGAGGAGGTGGTCACGTGGCTGTAACCTCCGCTGAAGGTGGAGCGCACGTAGTCATCGAGGACGGCGGTGCAGGCGCCGGCGTTGCAGAACTCGCTGGTGTCGGCACAGTTGGTTCCGTCCTGCCAGACCCAGCACCCCTGACCATTTTGAACGCAGTCGGTGATATAGGTGCCATTGCAGTCATGCTGGCCGGTGGTGCACTGATCGTTGCACGCGCAGGCGATACCGCTGCAGATAAGGCCCGATACGGTACAATCCTCGGTGAACCCCCACTCCTCGCAGCCGTTGGTACCAGTCTGGCAGGTCTGGAGGTTGTCTCCGTCGCATTGGGTTGCGGTGAGGGTGCAGACTGGCGCTGGGCACTCGCAGGCTCCTGTGGAGCAGACTTTTCCGTCGAGGGTGCAGTCGGTACCCGTGGTCCAGCCGAGGCAGCCGTTGCCGCCCATGGTGCACTCCTCGATGGTGTCGCCAGAGCACCGGGTGTCCGAGAGCGCCGGGCAGGCATCGGAGCAGGTCTCGGCGCACTGGGCGGTCCCGGAGCTGGCGTCGCACACCTGGCCCTCGAGGGAGCAGTCGTCGCCCGCGTCCCAGTCAAGACATCCGCTGAGGCCCATGATGCATGTCTCTATGGTGCTCAGTGTGCACCGAGAATCGTTGAGGGTAGGGCAGCCGTCGGTACAGGAGAGGGCACATTCCGGTGTCTCGCCCGTATCGTCGCAGGTACGGGAGGTGATGCTGCAGTCAGTCTGTGTCACCCAGGAGAGGCAGTTTCCATTCACGCTGCACTCCTCGATGAGATCTCCGCTGCAGCGGAGCGCACCGGCGCCGGGGCAGGCGTTGGGGCACCCTTCACAGAGCCGGATGTCGAAGCTGCAGTCGGAGCAGGTGAGGGTGCCGCCGTCAAACCCAAGGGAGACACAGGTTGCTCCCCCCAGGTTCGTGCTGTCGCACTCCTCGTCGTTCTCAATCATGGTGTTTCCACAGATATTTGCACCGCAGTCTTCGGGGCAAGAGAGGGAATCTTCAGTGGTTTCACACTGGCCGTTACCGCACACCGGCTGGGAGTTGTTGGTGGTTGTGTTGCCCTTGGCGCAGCCCAGGGAGAAGAGTAGACTGATGAAAAGGATTAACATTCCACGGGTATTGGCTGGTTTTTTCATGGGTGGGCTCCTCACTGGTGCAATTTTAATCAATTGGGAAAAAAAGCAAAACGGATTATTGCTTCCGTACGCATTTTTTAGGGAGCGGGCACAGGGTTTCGCGGCTTCGTAAGCAGGGGGCTTTTCTATCAGGGTGAGAGGGTTCGGGCGAAGGCAATGGAACGGGAGATGTAATCGATCAGAGATGGCTCCGGCTGCCATCCCGTCGGGTCAACCATAACCCACCCCTTCATGGTCTTCCCGGTGATGTTGAACGGGAGGACGTGATCACTTCCCAGCAGGGCATCCCGCGCGTCTTCCACTCCCAGGCGAAGGATGAGAAAGTCTTGGTACACGCCCAGTGCCATTTTGCCCCCGGCCAGGTAACAGATTCCACCGAACATTTTTTTAATGGCAAGGTCACTGACCAGTCCCGTTGCCTCGATTCGGTTCTGCAGCAGAGTGCTGTAGGCCAAGGGTCACCTCTTGAGCATGCGCAGCCGGGTGCAGGCGGCCTTGATTCGCTGTCTGCATGCCCAGGAGAGATGTTTCTTTGCGAGTTTTCTGTTGGGGGCGCCCAGGGCATCACCCTGGTAGAGTTTGCCCAGATAATAGCAGCCAATCTTCTCTTTCTTTGCACAGGCCTTTTTTAGGGGTGCCAGTGCTTTCTTGCGCTGGGTTTTCCCAAGGCTCCCCCTCTCGTAGAGGGCGCCAAGGTTGGTGCAGGCCTGATACTGGTCAAGCGCGCACCCTTTGCGGTAGAGGAGCGCCGCTCTCTTTTCGTCTTTTGGGGTCCCTTCTCCGTCCTCATGGAGGAGCCCGGCGTTGTAGCAGGCGTCTTTTGATCCCTTGTCACAGCCCAGGTGATAGGCTTTGAAGACCTGCGCCATGTCCTTGGGGATCACCTTTCCGGCGTACCACAGAAGACCAGCCCGAAAGCATCCCAGGTGCATCCCGAGCCCGCAGGCCTTCATGTAAAATTCCGGGGCCCTGTTGGGGATTTTTTTCCCCGTCATGAGACTCCAGCGCCATCCGGCGTTGAAACAAGCGGTGTTGAGGCCCAGTTTACAGCCCTCCTCGTAGAGCGCGATGGTCTCTCTGCGATCCTTGAGCGTTCTTGACTTGGCGAGCAGATTGGCGCCGCTGAAGCATCCCTTCGCGTCGCCGAGTTTGCAGGCCAGCGTGTAGTATTGCACCGCTTTTTTGGTCTCACGGCGGCCGGTCTTTCCCGAGGAATAGAGCCACCCGAGGTTGGAGCAGGCGCTCTTGTTGCCACGGTCGCACACTTTCTGGATCATTTTTGCCGCGCGCCGGAAGCCTTTTGCCTTCTTTGAGTGGTTCAGGAGCATCCATCCGCCGCCTGTGCAGCCCTGGATCATGCCTCCGTCACAGGCCATTTCATAGTATTTGGCTGCTTCCATGGGGTTTGCCCGTCCCAGCAGGCCCTTTTCATAGAGGTAGCCTGTGTTGTAACAGCCCCGCCACACCTTGCCCGCGCAGGCGTGGATGAATTTGTCGCGGGCCTTCTTGTAATTGGGGGCGCCAAGTTTTCGAGAGGCAAGGAGGTTTCCTGCCCGGGCACAGCTGGTGTAGATGCGGCGATCACAGCCCTTCTCGTAGTATGTGTAGGCCATGCGGGGGTTGGGCTTGCCCAGTCGCCCCTTCTCCAGGAGCACGGCGTAGTTCATGCAGGAGGCCCCCACCTTTGCTTTGCAGGCCTTCTTGAAGAGGCCCCCTGCCTTTTTGAAGTTGGGAGCTCCCAGCCGCCCTTTCATGTACATGAGGGCCAGGTTGTTGCAACTGGCGGCGATCCCCTGGTTGCAATCCTCCTGGTACTGTTTGGCCACGGTGAGGGTCCCCGAGTCGGGCTTTGCCGCATGAAGGGAGCGCCAGGGAACAGTGAGCAGGAGAAGGGGAAACAGGTATCGCATGGGGCCTCACTTGGGGCGCGGTGATGGGGTCGCGCCGCACAGGGGAGGTTACCATACCTGGGAGGTTTCTGGCAATTGTGAATGAAGAGGTGCCGGGAGTGATTCAGGGGAACGCAGAGTGCTAAAAACAATTGCTATGGGAGGCGACCACAAAACCCCGTACTCCCAAGGTTGGAGATGAGGAGATCGTCCCCGGTGAAGCAGTTGTAGCCTTCGGGGCACTCCTCGTTGTTCCAGCAGGCCTGGGGGATTATGCACAGGACCCCGCTCTCGTAGGCGGGCTCCCTGAACTCGTCGTCGGTGCAGGTGATGGAGGCATCGTACTCGCCGTCCCAGCCCTGGCCGCAGGCGCCCACCTGGGGATTCTGCAGAGAGAGCATGCAGTCACCGCCGTCGGGGCAGTCGCTTCCATCGGTGCAGGCGTTGTCGTAACAGATGTTACGAAAGCAGAACTGGTTGGGGCCGTCACAGGGTTCGGCGCAGGCGGTTTCGTCGATGCAGCCGAGGGTGAGGAGCACCTGGCCACACAGGGTGCCACCGGCACAGTCACTGTTGGAACGGCAGGATTCGACACACTCGTTGTTGTAACAGACACCGGAGAGGCAGGTGTTTGAGAGCCCCGATTCGCAACTCTCGCCGTTGGAAAGTCCCTCATAGGTGCTCTCGCAGATAAAGGTGTTGAGCTCCTGCTGGACGCACAGGCCGCTGTCGCACATCTCGTCGGTGATGCAGCGGAGGGGCTCCTTGCACACGAGGGAGTTGGTGTCGCACTGATACCCGTCGGGGCAGTTGGTGCTGTCGTTGCAGATTGCGCCACAGATATCGGGATCGATGCATTCACACTGGGCGTTGTCGTTGCAGGCATAGCCGAAGTCGCACTCATTGAGGAGATCACAGGTGTAGTCGGTTCTGGTGCAGGTGCCGTCGATGAGTACATCGTAGATGTTTTGGCAGCCGAGGATGAAATTGGTGACGTTATTGCTGTTGTTGGTTGTGTTGGTGTTATTGGTGTTGTTGTTGGCGTTGTTGATGTTGTTGACGTTGTTGGCGTTGTTGTAGAGGTTGTTGCTGTTGTTCACAGATTGTATGGAACCGTCGCTCGCGCCGGCGGAACAGCCGGTCGAAGGGGCGAAAAAGAAGAAAATAATAAAGAGAAGGAGGATGTGTTTCATGGGTTCCTCGCGGGCCATCTAGGGCGCTTATTTATATTTTAGCAATTTTTTACATTAAGGCAATGATAGTTTTACATTTGGGCAAAATTTTTTATTAAAGGCGCAACGAGTTGATGTGTAAGGCAAATTAAATAGTAGTGCCCGTGGACCCGGCAGGAGCAGACGGTAATTATTGCAAAAGTGTAAATAAATGGTCACACCCGAGTGACCCCGGATTACACGGGAGCGGTGAAAAAATGAAAAAAAGTGAAAAAGGGGGTTGCACGGAGCCGAAGAGTGGGGTAATAGTTTAGTGTACTAGCAAACTAGTACACTAAACTGGAGGTTGCCATGATTACTCTGACTGATATTCACTTCTCCTACGGGAAGGCCCCCGAACTCTTCACGGGGCTCTCTCTCTCCCTGGAACCGGGAAATATTTACGGGCTCCTGGGGAGGAACGGGGCCGGGAAGACCACCCTGCTGAAGCTCATGGCCGGGCTCAGATATCCGTGCAAGGGGAGCGCGCTGGTCGCTGGCCACAACCCTGCCAGCCGTCGCTATGAGGTGATGGTCGATGTGTGCTTCATCCCCGAGGAGATCCATGTGCCTGCCCTGACCATGGCGCAGTACCGCCGGCTCTACGGAGCGCTCTATCCGAAGTTCTCAGAAAAACTCTATGATACTCTCATTAAAGAGTTTGAGCTCACGTCCGAAAAACGGCTCACTGAGTTCTCCCTGGGTCAGAAGAAGAAGTTTCTGCTGGCCTTCGGGATGTCCACGGGGAGCTCGATTCTCATCCTGGACGAACCCACCAACGGCCTCGATATTCCCGCAAAAAAACAGTTCCGGCGGCTCATGGCAAACGTGGTGGATGAGGACCGGCTGGTGCTCATCTCCACCCACCAGGTGCGGGACATGGAGACCCTCATTGATCCTATCATTATATTGGATGAGGGGCGGGTGGTCTTCAATGAGCCCCTCCATGAGGTGTACAATAAACTCTATTTCGGGCGGGAAAATGAGGTCCCCAAGGGGGATGATCTGCTCTGGTCCCAGGAGGTACTGGGCGGATACGAGACGGTGAGGGAAAACCTGACGGGTGCAGAGAGCACCATGGATCTTGAGACCCTGTTTGTGGCCGTCACCCAGAGCTCCAAGGCCATGGAACGGATCTTCAGCAAAGGAGGCAGACAATGAAAACTTCCACTACTCCCCTCTCAAGAATGGGCAATCTGCTGAAAATTGAGGTCTCGGACATGGAAAAAGCCCTGGTAATAACATTGGGTTGTATGGCAGGACTGGCCCTGCTCCATAGTTTTGGACCGGTGGAAGGGCGGGAGAGCTTTCACCGGGAATTCCTCGCGCCGTTTCTGTTTATCGGGGGCGCAGTGTTCACCAGTTTTGCGTTCCGCGAGTTGAAGGACGGCGCCCGGGCTATCTCGTATATGCTGCTGCCTGCAAATCCCCTGGAGAAGTTTATGGTCAAGCTGCTCAGCGCTACCGTGGGGTACGCCCTGGCCCTGGTGGCCGCCTATTGGCTGGGGTCATCACTGGGGGAGGGGATCCGCTACCTGGCCACGGGAGATTCCCACGGGATATTCAACCCGTTCACCATGGAGACCCTGAGAATGCTGGCCGGGTACCTGGTCTTTGCCTCGGTCTTTTTATTCGGGGCCATCGCCTTTAACAGTTACCACTTTGTGAAGACAGTGCTGGCCATGATTGTCTTGGGAATCGGAATCGGTATCTTCGCCGCCGCTGCCTTCCGGATCATCTTTCACAGCTATTTCGACGGGATGCACCTCAAACCCGTGTATGTTCACATGGGGGTTATGGCGGATCATCTTGGCTACACCAGGCAATTTGACCGCGGCGGGGGTTCCGTGATCCATGTACTGGGCGCGATCCTCCTGCACGGCATCATCCCCGTGCTCATAACCGTAGCCTCCTACTTCAAATTCCGCGAACGGGAGGTGTGATATGGAATTCACCGAGTCTCATCCCATCTATGTTCAGATAAGTGAGCTCATCAAGGAGAGTATCCTCACGGAGCGGTATCGGCCTGGCGAGAAGATCCCTTCGGTTCGGGAAATGGCGGTGCTGACCGAGACAAATCCCAACACGGTGATGCGGTCATATTCACTGCTGCAGGAGAGCGCCATGATTTACCAAAAACGCGGTCTCGGTTACTTTGTGGCCGATGACGCACAGACCCTGATTCGCCGTGAGAAACGCAATGACTTTGTCGAGCGTGAGGTCCCCCGACTGTTTCGGCTCATGGAACTTCTGGATCTCCCCTTTGAAGAACTCCGGGCACTCCATGAGGAATTCCATGGCCTTAAGGAGGAGAACCAGTGATCAAGATGCTTCGACTGACACTGCTGGCACCGCTCATGGGCTTGCTGTGCCCCCTGCGGGTGTTGGCCAGCATGGTGATCCCCCTGGATGCACTCCGGCGTGAGTGGGGAAAATCAGACATCCGGAAAGTGAGGAGTTATGAATAAAAGTACGAAGATCCTGGGGGCGGGTATCATCCTCATCCTCGCATTTATTGTCTCTGCGATGATTGTGGTGAGGGTCCGGGTGGACCATCTCGTGGCGGCGCATAAGAGTGAACTGACCGCCCCCATCCCCGATGAAGTGTGGAAGAAAATGAATCTCGAGCAGAGAAAGACCCTTGACCGCATGGGAGTGAAGAGTCCAGCGCTGTAACGGGATGCGGATGGCGCGGTCTAGTCTTCAAGGGCCGGGCCACGCCTTACAATGGCTTTGCCGTGCTTTTTCCTGAGGGAATCAAGGGCCCTGTCCAGCGTCCCCTCCTGCTTGGCCATGGACTCGAAGAGTCCAAGCTGTCGGTGGGAGTGGCTGAGATTGGAAGCCCCCAGGCCAATGAGGCGCAGGGGTTTAGTGAGTTTGACCGAAGCCAGCAGGCGGGTGGCGGTGGTGTAAATTGTGTTGGTGCTGCAGGTGGCCTCTCCCAGAGTATGGCTTCTGGTGATCTGCCGAAAATCCGAAAACTTGCATTTCAGCGTGATGGTTTTGGCCTCGACGCCCATCTCACGGAGCTCGGCGCCTATTCGCTCCGCTTGGGCCAGTAACCAGCGTTTGAGAACATGGCGGTCGGAGACATCTTCCTCAAAAGTGTTCTCGCAGGAGGTGGATTTTGCTTCGCGGTTGGGTGTGACCGGTGATTCGTCGATGCCTCGGGCGTGCTGGTGTAAAAATGCTCCCCGCTTGCCGCACCGCTCCTCCCACCACGCGCCGGAGTGGGCGAGGACGTCGCCGGCGTATCGCACGCCAAGGGATGAAAGCTCCTCCTGGAATTTGGTGCCGACGCCGGGCATACGGGCTATGGGGAGCTGCATCATGAAATCGGGCACGTCCATGGGCGTGAGGATGTAGAGTCCGTCGGGTTTGTTCCAGTCTGAGACGATCTTTGCCAGGTATTTGCAGGGGGCGATCCCGATGGAACAGTTGAGCCCCGTGGTATCGAGAATCTCCGCCTTGAGATCCCGGGCGATGGCTTGTGGTGGCCCCAGGAGCCCCTGGAGGCCGGTGATGTCCATGTAGGCTTCATCGATGGAGGCCTGCTCCACCACGGGAGAGTAGCGCTGGAGGATGTCCATGATCTCCCGTGACACTTCGCTGTAGCGGGCCATTCGCCCCTTGAGAAAGATTCCCCCGGGGCAGAGCTTTCGGGCTGTGAGGACCGGTATGGCGCTCTTTACACCAAAGGCGCGGGCCTCATAGGAGGCTGCGCTCACCACTCCCCGCTCCCCCTGACCGATGATAACGGGTTTGCCTTTCAGGGAAGGATCATCGCTTTGTTCCACAGAGGCGTAAAAGGCGTCCATGTCGAGGTGAAGAATCTGCCGCTCCATTCACCGACCATAGCATGTGCCAGCCCGGGGGAGAAGAGGGAGAGCGCAGAGAGAAAAATTCGCACACTCACCGTGGAAAGCAACAGGCGGTCAGGAATTGTACAGAAAGGGGGGACAAAAAAAATCCCGAGCACGATACCATCAAGGTATCGCCTCGGGATGAAAATTTACCGGCCCGCAGTGCTCAGTCATGGGGTGGGCTGTGGGAAATTTCTTTGAAAAGTTCAGAGGAAAAAGAAAGTGGGGCTGTCTTCCGCTGCAGAGGTTTCCCTCGCTGGCCACTTGACGGAAGTTGGCGACTTTCACACCTCCGAGCCGGTACATTTTAAAACTCAATCACTTTTTAATCTGCCCGGCGGGAGAACTGATTCTCTCGCCTGACAATCACTGTAACGCAACTTTTCCTCACTGTATTCCCGGTGAGGTGGATTTTTTCAGTACCTTTTCATTGGCACCTCAATAAAGAATCAGTACCGCGCAATTAAGCGGTTGTGGAAAAGCATAGGTGAATGAGAGAGTTTGCTCGGTGAATGGCCACCTTTTCCGGTGAATGCAGAAAAAAAGCTGTGGAAATTTTCCCCGGGTATTGAGCGGGTGGTTCGGGACTGATTTCTCATTGCCGGGGCACCTCTCCTGGACGTTTCTTCGCAGGGGTCAGCTTGACCTTTGGAGGGAGGGGGAGTAAACAGAAACGAAGCAGAAAAAATTTTCCACGGAGAAAACCAATGAATACCAATAGCTTTTATAAATATTTCGTTTTGGCTGCCCTGCTCGGGGTTTTTGCTGTTTTTGCCGGCTGTGACGACGACAGCTCCAACAACGGCACCGGTGCCTGTGACGGATACGACTGTGGCCACGGGGATTGCAACGAGACGGACGGGATCGCTTTTTGCACCTGTGACACGGGCTACACGGGGGTTCACTGTACATCCTGTGATACGGGCTACATTCCCAGCGGAGATGAATGTATCGAGGCGAGCAACGATCCCCTCTACGGGACACCCAACATCGACGGGACCATCACCGAGGCCGAGGGGGACTGGAGCGTTGACCAGCATGTGGGCGACAACGCCGAGGCTTCCGATTGGGGCGACAATGTCCTGAGCGCGCTCTATGTCGCCTATGACACCAACAACCTCTATATAGGGGTTCAGGGGTTTGCCGAGAGCACCAACAGCATCGTGGTCTATATCGACACGGATTATGGTACCACCAGCGCTGGGCTCTCTTCCATCGCCGCGGCCACGGATAACGATGGCGCCATTGACAACTCAATGAGCGCCAATATCACTGTGACAGACAGCTCTTTCAAAGTAGACTGGGCTGTTGGGACCAAGGGCATGGGGTCGGCTCCCGGGACACTGGTGGACGAAGCCGGGTGGCGCAATATCGGCCTCGACGGTACCAATTTCCCCTGGGTCTCAGCGCAGCTCGTGGCCGGAAGTCAGGGGTTCGAGGCGAGTATTCCCCTGACCGAGCTCTTTGGGGGGACCTACCCCGAAGGGACACAGATCGCCCTGTTCGCCCGGCTCATGAATGAAGACGGGCAGTACTTCTCCAACCAGACCCTCCCCGGAGATAATGCCAGCACGCCCAGCACCGTGAGTGAGCTGGTGGTGATATCACTGCCCGGTGGCGGAAACCCTGTGTGCAACCACGATGGCAATTGTGATGCCGGTGAGACCACCGCCAACTGTGCTGACGACTGTCCCCCGGTTTGCAACAACGACGGCAACTGTGACGCAGGCGAGACGATCCAGAACTGCCCCGGTGATTGCAGCGGCGCCACGGAGTGTGGGGATCCCGATGTGTTCCAGTGGGAAGATTCCGTGATGTATTTTGTGCTGGTGGATCGTTTCTTTGACAGCGACGGCAGCAACTCCCCCGTGGACAACGCCACCTGGGAGGCTCAGTACATGGGCGGAGACTGGCAGGGAGTGGAGCAGAAACTCGCCTATCTTGAAGATCTGGGTGTCAACACCGTTTGGCTGTCGGCTCCCTACAACAACCGTGAGTATGCGGGTGCGGCTATTGACCCGGGCTCCGACAGCCACCTCTATTCCGCATACCACGGCTACTGGCCCTCTCCGGGGAACATTGACTACAGTGATCCCGATAACCCGGTCCCCGTGCCCGCGGTGGAGTCCAGACTTGGGTCTTCGGCGGATCTGCAGAGCCTCATAGACACGCTGCATACCGATGGCATGTATGTGCTCTTCGACTACGTCATGAACCACGTGGATATCGCCTCTGATCTCTATGCCAATCACGCCGGATGGTTCTATAACGAAGAAGGCAATATCATTATGTGCCCCCCGGACAACTGGAATGATCCTTATTACAGTACCCGCTGCGCCTTCACCGATTATTTGCCCGCCTTCGACTTCTACAACCCCGACGCAAGGGCATGGTCCATAAATGACGCCGTGTGGTGGGCAAAAGAGTTCGACATCGACGGATATCGCCTCGATGCTATCAAGCATGTCCCCATGGACTGGCTCACGGAGCTGCGCACGCGGCTCAACAGCGAATTCACCGACCCCACGGGGGGGCGTTTTTATCTGGTGGGTGAGACCTACGACTTCGACAGCCAGCAGACCCTCAAGGATTTCATCGATCCCAACACCAAGCTTGACGGACAGTTCGATTTTCCCATGCGCAAGCGCCTGTGTGATACGGTGTTCAACTACTCCATGGACTTCAACGCGTTCTTCTCCTGGATGGACGGAAACGACTCCTTCTACAGCGCCGACACCCTCATGTCCACCTGGGTGGGGAATCACGATATCCCCAGGGCCATTCACTTTGCCTCGGGGCAGATCACCGACTGCTATACAGGATCCAACGTGGGGAACAGCTGGAACCCTGGTTCCTATGATCAGCCCTGGGATATTGAGCCCTATGAGCGTCTGGCCCTGGCCTTCGGGATCATGCTCACAAACCGTGGTGTGCCGCTCATCTATTACGGTGACGAGATCGGCCTGGCCGGGGGAGGAGATCCCGATAACCGGCGCATGATGCAGTGGGATGGGTATTCCTCCAATCAGTTGTGGCTCCAGGATCGTGTCCGGACGCTCCTCAACATCCGAAACAGCAACGTGGTACTCCGGCGTGGCTACCGGATCACCCTCTCCACCGGGCAGGACACATACGCATATAAAATGATCGGGTGCGGAGCCGAAGAAGATTTGTTTGTTATGGTGAACCGCGCCGGTCAGGCAAACCAGGTCACTGGCCTCCCCGCGGGCTCCTACACAGAACTCATTTCAGGAACCACGGTAGCCGGTGGCACCACCGTCGAAGTCCCCCCCCGCGGCATCATGATATTCAAAGCCCAATAACCCCAAATCTTTCCCGGGGAACGTAATCGAGGTTGATATACAAGGGTTTGGTGAAATAGCGGGTGCCTCTCTGGACTCTCCTGAGTAGTGTTGCTTCGTTATTTTGCAAAGAAACTGCCACCGCTAAAATCCCTCCCAAATCTTTCCGGGGGAACGTAATCGAGGTTGATATACAAGGGTTTGGTGAAAAAATGGGGAATTGGGCAACGGGTGGAGTGAGGGGGCGATAAGGGGGTAAGGGTTTGACAATAACTTTTTCTACCCGTCCGGGGTGGGACCTGGGCGGGCCATGGTAACAAGAAAGGAGGCGCGATGGTATAATGAAGGCGTCAGGGGCGCTGCCATTCGAGTCGGACGGTGTTTACGATGGGGCGAATGTCTCGGTCGGAGGTGGTGAGTCTGATGTCTACCTCGAAGGACCACCCGATGAGGGGACCGCCGTTTGTATGGAGATCAAAGAGGTGCTGAGCAGCGCCCTGGGGGTAGTCAAAGTACTGGGCCACGCCGCCAATGTCTGCGGGGAGCCAACCTGAGAGGGGGACGCCGCTCTGATCCAGAGCCCTGATCCGCACGCCGGCTGTTGTGCCTCCCGGCACATAGGCCTCCATGAAAATAGCGTCGACTTGGGCTGCCTCGAACTGCGAGTGGAAGATGTAGGTCCAGAACCCGCGCGGAGCGGTGAAGGAGAGGGCCGTGGAGCCCGTGAAGTCGGAGTAGGTGTAGTGGCTGCCCACGCCGATGGACTGACCCAGGGGCATGGCTACGTCACGCTGGTTGGTGGCGGGGTCAATTTTAAACACCCTGTTGCTGTTGAGACCCAGGGTCCAGGCGTAGCCGTCCTTGTCGAAGCCCACACCGCGGAGATCCGTGCTGTCGAGTCCGGCGAGCAGGGCACCGCTGGCGTCTCGCAGCGTTCCGATGAAAGTAATGGTGGAGTTGGAGTAATCCATATTGTTGACCGAGAGTCGCATGGTGTAGCCCGTCTGCCAGTGGGAGGCCCACACATCACCCGTGGCCGGCTCAACGCCCACCCCGGTCACCTGGAGTATGGCGCTTCCCGACTGCTGGGATTTGCAGTCACCGCTGAGCAACGTGACCCCGGTTACATCTCCCGGGAGAATGGTGGACGGATTCACTGAGGTTGGGATGGTAAAGGCGTAGATCTTTCGCTCGGCGGGATCGTACATGTTCACGCCGCTGCAGCCCGTGTAGGAGCCGAACCAGACTCGGTCGTTGCCATCAAGAGCGATGCCATATGAACCGCACAGGCCATGGAAGCGGCCGACCCAGGTCTCGGTGACCGTGTCGAAGACGGTGAAACTGGTGCGGTCGCTAAATGGCGAAATGTAGAGGAATCCCTGGGAGTCGACCACCAGGCCGTAGACACCGTTGGCGTTCTCATAGGTGCCCGAGGGCTGTTGAACTCCAGATGCGTCGGGATCATAGCGGGGGACATTGCCGATTCCAGCGTGGAAGGTGCCCAGCACCAGGGTTGTGGGATCGATGGCCTGAATGCCGCCGTTGGTGTAACCAATCCACATTCTCCCGTCGGGCCCTGCAGCCACGCCCCTGATGGAGGGACGGGAAGGTTCCGGAACAGCGCTGTAGACCACGCAGTCATCTGCGAATGGAGTACCGGCGCTGTTGATCTGGTTGGTCCCCGAGGAGGTCTGGATACCGGGCGTGCCGTTGTTCATTTCGGGACAGGAGGTCGTATCCCACAGTACTTTGGTGAGCCTGCCGTCGTCACGGCCACCGACCCACATGTTGCCGTCCAGGTCGACGGCGGTGCGGCTGGGGTTGTTACCCACCCAGTAGATTCCTTCCTGGGTGTGGGTCTCCGTGTTGAATTTGGTGACGGAGAAGTTGGTGTGGTTGGCAGCCCACAGATAGGGGGGGATGTAAGAGGCCGACGTTAGGGTGATGCCGGGAACCCCGGTGGGGTTTGCCGGGTCAGTCCCGGGGATCACCTCGATACCTTCATCGGGCGTGCCTTCGGAGGTGGGATCCATGGGCAGCAGATAGCAGGACTCCCCGCAGGTTCCGCAGGCGTTGAGGAGCCCTTCGTCCGTGAGGCCGTCGCAGTTGTAATCGAGCCCGTTGCATGTCTCGGTGGCGGGGTTGGTCCCGCCGATGCAGGGTCCCCATGCGTTGTTGTTGCAGGTCTGGAGGCCATATGAGCAGACCCCGGCCGCATCGCCGCAGTACCGCGTGGCGCCTTCAGGGCAGATACATCCCTCGTCAATAAGGCCATCGCAGTCTTCATCCACTCCGTTGCCCGTGCCGTCCTCCCCGCACAGCTCCAGGGTTGGCAGCACGTAGCCCGTGCACTGCCCCCAGAACTCCGAGGAGCAGCTCCGGGTGCCGTATCGGCAGGAGCCCACGCCCACGGTCTCGGGTGGCCCGGGGTAGCACTGCTGGATGGGGAGGCAGTCCGTGCAGCCTTCATCAATCTGGCCGTCACAGTTGTTATCGAGACCATCGCCGCACACCTCGGGGCCATAGGGGCCGCATCCCCCGCAGGCCAGCGTGACGCCTTCGTCGATTTGGCCGTTACAGTCGTTGTCTATGCCATCACACACTTCTTCGGAGGCGGTGGGACAGGAGGCACATCCTTCATCCACCTGGCCGTCACA
>JAHJLU010000738.1 GCA_018821745.1 Myxococcota bacterium
CTGCTCAACGAGCGGCTCGGGAGCGACCGGGTCCACTTTCACACGGGGACCCACTACCGCCACCTGCTGGTAATCGACGGCGGAAAAGCCGCCATCAACTGCTGGCCCCCCCACGATCACCTGGAGACCCCCGTGGACCAGCTCCCTGTTACCGCCACGGCGCCCGAAGGTGAAGAGACTGCGGCAATGCTGAACCAGCTGGTGGAAGCGTCGCGGAGTATTCTCGCCGAGATCCCCTGGGTGAAAGAAAAAGCCGCCCGCCATGAACGGCGGCCCACCTCCATCTGGCCCTGGGCCGCGGGGGAGAAGCCACACATGATCCCCATCAAGGAGCTCACCGGGCTGAGCGGTGCCACCATCACCGCCGTTGATCTTATTAAGGGCCTGGGAATTTATGCGGGGATGACTCCCATCCACGTGGAGGGCGCCACGGGGAACTGGCAGACCAACTACGAGGGCAAGGCGGCCGCGGCCATCGAAGCCCTGAAGACCTATGACTATATTTACCTCCACGTGGAGGCGGCCGATGAGGCGGGCCACGACGGAGACATGAAGCTCAAAATGTCGGTCATCGAAGACCTGGATTCACGCCTCATCGCTCCCATCATGAAGCACATTGACGAGACAGGCCTCGATATCCGAATTGCGCTGCTCCCGGACCACCCCACACCCGTGGAGACCCGGCTGCACACCAAGGATCCCGTCCCCGTGGCTATCTGGGGGTCGGGGATCACCGCCGACGACGTGACAACCTTTGACGAAGAATCTGTAAAATCGGGACGCCTGGGACTGCTGGACCAGAAGGCGTTTTTTCACCATTTTTTTCAATAGCAACCCATAAGGAGAGCCCCATGATCCAGGACCTTCACTCAAATCTTCGCATTCCCCAGGAAAATCTCGACGCCTTCAACCGCTTCCTGACGGACCCATCCAACAGCGTCATCGCGCCCCTCATGGAGATAATCGGCAAATACGGGACCCCTGCAGAAATCAATGCGAAAGCAAAAGAAGCGGGAAAACTTGAGAATCTCATGGCGCGTCTCAAAGAGCAGAACTCTCCCTATCTGGCTGATCTCGCATGGATCCAGGAACAAATCGACGCAAAAGCCTTCATCTCCATGGCGGACTACCGGAAAAAACACTGCACCGACCCCGCCGCCGCCCAGCGCTTCGACGACGACTTTGCCGTCACCCTCGAGATCTCGGCGCTCCAGTATTTCCCGTGGCTCATCTCCCAGGTCAAACATGCCATCGCCAACCAGGAGTTGATGCCCGGCCGCTACATCCGCGTCCGTCTGATGAAGGAGCAGGAGAATGATAACGGCGATATTCTGGCAGTCGCCGCAGCCATGCGCATGCTCGGTGTGACCTACGTGGAGACTCTCGACACCAAAGGCGCCGATGGCTCCAACATCCACCTGGGCGGACCCGACACCATCACGGGTTACTTCGGCGGTGTCGGACAGCCCAACGGCTACGCGCTGAAGTGGATCGACGAGTTCCTCTATTATTACACCAACTACGGCGTCCAGCAGGTGCTCAACGTCAATCCCGGGACCATCTTCCTGGCCTACATGATCCACAAACTGGGGATCGACATCGAGTTCAAGATCTCGGTCTTCATGGGCAACGACAACCCCTACTCGGTGCTGTGGACCCTCATGACAGCCCGCCTCTTCTCCCGCGAGGACGGAACCACCCCCCTCATCGGGTTCAACTTCTCCAACTCTGTCAACAACGAGACCATCCGCTTCTCCGCCGACATTCGCAAGGGTCTTGACTTTGAGAAGCTGGTGCGGTTTGAGCACCACATCACCGAGACCTACAAATCCATTGTGATCCAGCCCTACGATCGCACCGCAGAGCTGGTGGAGCTGGGCAACGTCGTCGCCAATATCAGCGCCAAACATGAGGGTGGCCCCGTGGATATTGACAAGGAGCGGGCACACCCCTCCGACATCCTTGATTACTTCAGCCCCAAGGAGGCGATTCTTCAGGCGGGCCTCATGGACGCAATGGAGATCAACTTCCTCGACAAACATGAATCCGTGCAGCGCACTGCAAAGGCGCTGACCCGTGCCGGAGTGGCGGTATACGCCGCCCCCAACCTTCACTGAAAGCGAAGAGGTCCATAAATGGAACTGGCCCAAGGAATGTACCGCATCATGGGTGAGGGCGCCTTCGAATACCTGGCCAAGGCCCAGGCCGAGGAGGCCCGTGGGAAAAAAGTGCTCCACTTCGAGATAGGGCAGCCCGATTTCCCCACTCCCGACCACATCAAGCGCGCTGCCTACGATGCCATCGAGAATAACTTCACCTCCTACGTCTCCCCATCGGGGATCCTGGAGCTCAAGGAGACCATTGCCCTTGAGGTGGAGCGATCACGAGGGTTCCGGCCCGACCTGAACCAGATTCTCATCCTTCCCGGGGCCAAACCCGGCATCTATTTTCCCATGGTTGCGCTGCTGGAGCCGGGAGATGAGGTAATCTATCCCGATCCCGGGTTCCCCACCTACGGCTCGCTGGTCTCCTACCTCAAGGCAGGCAACGTCCCCGTCGCCCTGCGGGAGGCCTATGAGTTCCGGCTCAATCCCGAGGATGTGGCGGCCAAAATCACGGATCGGACCAAACTCATCATCCTCAACTCACCCCAGAACCCCACGGGCTCCGTCATGACCGAGGACGAGATCCTCCACATCGCACGCATCGCTGCGGAGAAAGGGATCACCATCCTCTCCGACGAGATCTATTCCAAGATGCTCTATGATGCCCCCTTCTCCTCACCCTGTGTCCTCGATCAGTGCAGAGAGAACACTATCCTCCTGGACGGGTTCTCAAAATCATACTCCATGACCGGGTGGCGGCTTGGCTATATCGTGGGCCCCGTGGCGCTCATCGAGAAGCTGGGGGTTCTCATGATCAACGCCCTCTCCTGTACCTCATCATTCATTCAGAAGGCGGGGATCGCAGCGCTGGAAGGAACCCAGGAGCCTCTCCACCTCATGATGAAGGCATTCAGGGAGCGGCGTGATGCCATTGTCAGCGGCCTCAACCGCATCGAAGGCTTTACCTGTCTGACCCCCCAGGGCGCATTTTACACCTTCCCAAATATCACGGCCACGGGGCTGACCTCCCGCCAGGTGGCCGATAAAATTCTCTATGAGGCGGGCGTCTGCTGCC
>JAHJLU010000739.1 GCA_018821745.1 Myxococcota bacterium
ATCTCTTGAAGCGCTGGATCTTTCTGAAACGAGCCTGGCTGTTATCCCTCCCGAGATCGGAAACCTCACAAAACTTGAAGGCCTGTTCCTTGGTCATAACCTCCTGGAGGAACTTCCACCCGAGATTGGAAGGCTGACCGCCCTTAAAACGCTCAGCCTCAATAAAAACCGACTGGCTGTTCTTCCTCCCGAGATCGGAAACCTCACAGAACTGACAGAGCTGTGGCTAAACGACAACAAGCTCACTGCGCTGCCCGTGGAGCTGTGCGCTCTTGTCAAGTTGAACGAGCTCCAGATATACGATAATGAGCTGGATTATCCTGATGATGTGATTGGCGGCGGGGTGAGCAAGATTTTCCACCATGTAAAAAAACAATAGTAGTCTTTCTCTGGCTGTGTGGCACAGTGGGGATGAACACTATGTAGCACAAGGAGTTCCCATGCGATCTGTCCTCCTCATTTCCCTCCTCGCAACGGCCCTGGGCGTTTGCACCGCGCAAGGGGCCAAACGCTCAAATGCTTTCATAAAACGCCTAAAGACCGTAAAAGATTTTAATTTTCAAGACTATTCGGTCAGTTCCGAGCGCTACATCATTGACTCCCCCGCCTCCTACAAGCTGCCGACCCGGGTGTATGACGCGAAGCTGGGGAAAATCTCCACGCTGCCCATGATCACTTCCCTGCCCGGGCTCCCCGGGGAGCCCCAGCTCAAGTACGGGAAAGGGTACCGTTACCGCAAAGCAGCCCTCGTCAACAGCGGCAGGTACTGGCGGTGGTACTCCAAGGAGTACATCTGGTACGACGGGGTGAAAAATGTGGCGGGGATCTGGTTCGTCAAGGAGACCATCAGCAAGAACAACCCCGGGGCCCCATCCTGTCCCTCGGGTGGCACCGCCCGCCTCGTGGCAAAGTTCGGCATGTACTATTGCAATTCAGACGCCAGGTACCTGAAGACCGCTGAGTACACCACCACGAAGCGTGAGTCGCTCTTCGCCCTTGTGGACCTCACGGCCAGGCGGGTCAAGTGGATCCGCAAGGTGGCAGACGGCCAGTACAAACCCCTGGGCGTGGATAAGGCGGGCGAGTATGTCTATGCGGGGATCCACAACTACCGCTGGAAGGGCAAAATGATGGCCCCGGCGACCAAGCTCACCCGTCTGAGCCTCACGACGAAGCAAGTGGACTGGACATACACCCTCAAGACACCGCCGCGCACCAAGAATGCCTCCGCCGCCTCCTACAGCATCCCCATCATGGCATCTCCCGATTTCACACACTTTTTCGTGTGGGAGTACGATGAGGCTCACTATAAAAAGAAGCGTGGCTGGCTCAAGAATCCCTATCCCCGGGGGTGGGTCATCAACCGCGTGAAAAACTCCCGCTTTGTCGTGGAGGCACCGGTCACCTGCTACGGGCGTGCATTTGACCCCTCGGGCAAGTACCTCATGATCGGGTCCCACCAGCTGGGCACCATGTACCGGGTGAACCTCGAGACCAAAAAGATCGACAAACAGACCACCACCAGCAACAAGACCTACAAGTACGTCTTCTCCGACGACGGGAAGCACCTCTTCGGGTTCAACTTCTGGGGTGTCACCGTCCACGCCTTCCCCTCCCTGAAGAAAATCGCCACGGTGAAGCTCTCGGCGCTGTATCCCCGCGCGGGCCGCCTCCTGGTGGTGGAGCGGGTGCTGCCCATCGGTAAGAATCGGGTGGTGATGGGCATTTTAAAAGAGCACAAGCTCTCAAAGACCTGGTCCTCTGAAAAAGACAAGGGCTTTGTCATCTTCAAACTGAAATAACAAAGCTCACCGCCAATTAGCAGGGGCCGTCCCTCAGGAGAAAAATATGGCAAATAACCAATTGTTGCTGCTGATTTTCGCTGGTCTCCTGATGAGCCAGGGGTGTAAAAAACCCAAAGAAACACTCCCCTCGGTTCAGGTGGTCAGTGCCGTCTCGGAAATTCCTCAGGGGACCTATCTGCTGCAGGACCTTGTGGAGGTGAAGACTATCCCGGGAGCTTCCTACAAGAAGGCTATGCTGACGGCAGAGACAATGAAGATGTTCCTGGACAGGCCCTTCCTGTGCACGGTGAAGAAGGGCGAGGTCCTGACGCAGTGGCAACTCGACCCTCCTCGTGGCCTTCAGAATCCGCAAAAGAACAAAGACGCTTCCTCATACAAGGCCGCGGCGGCGAAGGTAAAGGCTGGAAACAGCCCGGTGCATGTCCCCGTGCAGAACCCTTCAATTTTTCAGTGGCTGCAGGAGAAGGATCATGTGGATCTGACGCTCTCCCTGCCGGGAGAAACGCTGGGCAGCAATAACTTCGGCACGATGACCGTGGTCGAGAACCTGGTGGTGCTGCGTATTGACGAATGCGCCTTCGGGCACACCCGCTGTGTCCCCTCCCTTTTAGTCTCCGCCTCAAAGTCCCAGCTGCAGATAATGGATAATGCCAAAGCCTATTCGCGGTTCGTCATCTCTTTGCGAAATTCCGACGACAGAACTTTCATGTCTGACGTCGCTTTGACCGTGACCAACACCCTGAGAAACAGGAATCGTCAGGTGCTCAATAAGCAGGCGATTTCAGGGAGTCGTGCCCGGAGGGAGCAGGCGAAAGAGGAAATTATCATGAAGTATCTCAATGCCCTAGGTCAGGTGAAGCAATGAAAACGAGTACTCTTATCGTATCGGGAATCCTCTGCCTTTTTGCCGCTCAGGGCTGCAAGAAAAAAAGTAAGGAGGAATCGGGGAAAACGGTGACGGTGCTGATCGCGGCTGAGTCTATCGGGCCGCGCACCCCCCTGACTCTGGATCTCATCAATCACATGGAGATTCCACTAAAGTATTATGACGACAGAATGTTGACTCCAAAGCATGTGGAGGAGAACAGGGGCCGGCTGATAATTCATCAAATCAACAAGGGGGGCCGCATCTTCTTTCACAACCTCGAATCCGAATCTGTGGTCAGTATGTCCAGGAGACTGCGCCCTGGTGGGAGAGCATACCCGCTGGAGATTGCGGGGGAATCCATTGAAAAGTGGATCAAGAAGGCGACCCATGTGGATCTGACCCTCTCTTTTCACATTGAGTTTGAGGGGTTTAAAAAACTGGTGACGCTGAATCTGCTGGAGAACCTGGTGGTTCTTGATAAAAATAAGCGGTGTGTCCGGCTGGCAAAGGAGCGCACCTGCACGACAGACCTGCTTTTGCTCCTGCTCCCCGAGGAGGTCACCCTGCTCCACCACGCGAGGCAGCTGGGCCCCATCTCCGTCTCCATCAGGAACCCCGATGATCGCGGCCTGCAGGCGGGGGTGAAGGCTCTGAGTCTGAAAGAGCTGCTGGCTCAGAAACAAGTCACCCTTGATCAGGTAAAGGCGGGAGGGTTCGGGGTCATCAAAAAAGCCACCTGGCCCGAGGCCCACTGGGACAAGGAAGGCAAAAATCTCAGCCCCAATGCCCTCAGAGAGAAAAGAGTGAAAACCCTGGATACAATCAGGATACTAAAGGGGATGAAGTAGCCCCTCTCCTTGCCCAAACTCAAGAGTCAACGATGGGGCTGTGTAAAAAATAATTCTCCGCGCATCATGGCGTCCACGTCCTCCTGGGCTGTGGTGATGGCTCTGATGTTGAATTTTTCCACCAGCACTTTGGCGACCCCGGGTGAGAGGAATCGAGCTCCAGGTAGCCGGCGATATTACATGCGCCCGTGTTACCCCTCCGGCAGACTGGCATGAGTTCCTTCACATAGGCTCTGTGCTGATGTTTTGTGCCGCCTGTGTGGCCGGCCGAGAGGGCAGAAAGTTTTCGATGTGTCATGCCCCTGCATATTCGCCCCCAATGCCAAGTACCGCTCTCTGGTGATCCCAAAGAGACCGGTGGCGATTCCGAGCACAGAAGAAGAGTTCTGTGGAGCAGAAATGAAAATCGTCGCCGGGGC
>JAHJLU010000740.1 GCA_018821745.1 Myxococcota bacterium
CTGACGATGGGAGTTGATGGAACGGAGCTCTTTGCCGATCTCCAGTGCCTCCGGGTAGGTTGGACACAGGAGAAGATCAAGCGCCAGCTGGGGGTCACCCATGCGACCGGGGGCGTTGAGTTTGGGGACAATCTTGAAGACGAGGCTCTTCTCGGTGATCGATGAAACATCCTGCAGTTTGGCAAGATCAAGGAGGGCGCGAATGGACTCACGGCTGCGCTCACGGATGAGCGAGATTCCATAGGAGACCATGATCCGGTTGACTCCCGTCAGGGGTGCAACATCAGCCAGGGTCCCCAGGGCGACAATGTCGAGATAGTCCCTCACATCGGGGAGGACCTCCTCCGAGCGGTAGCCGTCGGTGAGGAGGAGCGTGCGCAACCCCGCAATAACGTAAAAGGTCAGGCCCACGGTGGCCATGCCCAGGTAGGGAAAATCGCAGTCACCCCGCTGGGGATTGATAATGGCGAAGGCTTCAGGGAAGGGGGCATCAATGTGGTGGTGATCAATGATGATCACCTCCATGTCGAGTGATTTGGCGAGGGCTGCGGATTCGTAATCCGTGGAACCCACATCACAGGCGAGAATCAGAGAGACCTTGTTCTGCCGGAAGGCCTCGATGGAGTCGGGATCAAGGCCGTAGCCGCTGTTCCGCTGGGCGATAATGGTGTGAAAGGGGGTGTCGATGCGGCGGAAAAAGAGACTCCACATGGCGGCAGACCCAATGCCGTCCATATCGTAATCACCAAAAACACCGATCACCTCGCCGGCCGCAACGGCCGCCACGATACGCTCTATGGATTTCTGGAAATCCTGGATAGTAGCGGGTTTGAGAAGATTTCCCAGCCGTGGATTGAGGAACTCGTCGAGGGTTTCATCGGGAAAAAACCCCCGACCTGCGAGAATTTTGGAGACAGTGAGAGTGAGACCGGTGCGGTGGCTGATATCCCCAGCAATCTCCTTGCTATATTCCTTAGGCTTTGGAACGGGAATCTGTGGGCGGATGGTAGGGTCAGTCACTGTCCATGGGTGTTCGGAAAAGGGGAATTATTTCTTCTTCTTGGCGCGCCCGCGGTTTCCACCGCGACCACCTTTGGGTTTTCTCTTCTGTGCTTTGGCTTTTTTCACAGCGCGCTCTTGCTGCTCTTCTTCGGAGAGCTCGGGGGCTTCCTCGGAGGCGCTCTCTTTGGATACGGCTGCGCGTTCCTCCTGGTCCATCTCCATGGGCTCAACCTCTGAGGCGCGGCCGGAGGCCTTGGCAGATATGAGGTCAAAGCGCTCGGAGAACCAGATAACCATTGGGGAAGCGACGAAGATGGAGGAGTAGGTCCCGATAATAACGCCGATTCCCATGGCCAGAGCGAATTTCTGGAGGACACCCTCGGAGACGACAAAGATAGCGAAGACAGCCAGGAAGGTGGTCACGGAGGTGAGCAGCGTGCGGCTGAAGGTCTCGTTGAGGGATTGGTTGATCACCTTGCTCAGTGAACCGGAACGGAGCTTGATGATATTCTCGCGGATACGGTCGTAGATAACGATTGTGTCGTTGAGCGAGTAACCCACGATGGTGAGCAGGGCCGCCAGAATGGGCAGGGAAAACTCCAGGTAGAAGATGGCGAAGATACCGACGGTGATGATGACGTCGTGGATGAGGGCGATAACAGCACCGGGAGCGAATTTCAGGTCGAAACGAAGGACGATGTAGATAAGGATGAACCCGAGGGCGTAGAGAATGGAAAGAATTCCGTTGATTCTCAGACGCTTGCCAACCTGGGGACCACGGCTCTCCACAGAGAGAATGTTACACGCCTTGGGGTTTTCTTCTGCCGAAGGCAGGTTCAACTGAACGCGGAGATCTTTCTCAAGCTTCTCTGAGATGGAGTCGAGGGTGATGGTGTACTCATTGCGCTGGGGAGAGATACCGGCACCTTCTTTGTAGTCCAGGGTATAGGGATGGGCTTTTCCCCATTTGGGTTTCTCGCCCTTTTTGAGTTTTGCCTGATACTCAATGGCTTCCTGGGAAAGCTCGACGGTGGGCAGGGTTGCCTTGATGCCAAGTTTGCCGAATATGGCATTAAAGGCAGCAATTTCAACAGGCTTGTAGAAGCGTACCTTCAGGTGGTCACCGGACTCGGAGAAGCGCACACGGAAGAAGTCGGTGCTGTATGCCTTCAGGAAGGTATCTTTGATGAGTGTTTTCTTGGCCTCACTCAAGGAGGAGAAATCACGCATACGGATCTGATAGGAGTTGACCCCGCCGAACTGCACTACATCAAAGTCGGCGTAGCCAAGCTTGGACATGGCCTTGCGAACGTTGCTGGCGGGAATTTTCCGGTCGAATTCGACCTGGATCTGTGTCCCGCCCATGAAGTCGATGCCGTAGTTGAGCATCTGCTTTCTGCCGGGGATGACAAAAGCATTGAGAACAAGTGTTATGAGAGAGATGGCAATGAGAGTAAGGGAAAGAATATAGAATTTTTTCCGTTTTCCCATGAAATCTCGATCGGTTTTATATAAAAATTTTTCCAGCATACCCTTACCTCTGCGCCTAAATGCTCAGGCTCTCCACTTTATGTTTTCTTGAAGTGATGAAATCAAAGACCACGCGGGTGAAGAACACGCCTGTGACAATCGAAGTGATGATACCAATGATGAGGGTGACGGCGAATCCCTTGAT
Organism: Myxococcota bacterium; assembly: GCA_018821745.1. Classification (GTDB taxonomy): domain Bacteria; phylum Myxococcota_A; class Polyangia; order HGW-17; family HGW-17; genus SZUA-580. The sequence goes on from JAHJLU010000740.1 coordinate 2,678, forward strand.
GGGGCCCGTGCCGAATTCATAGAGGACCACACCGGCGATAAGCGTCGTGATCTGACCGTCCATGATGGCCCAGAAGGCGCGGGAGTACCCGGAGTCGATGGCGGCCCGGGGGTTTTTCCCCAGCCGCAGCTCTTCCCGGATCCTCTCAAAGATGATCACGTTGGCGTCAACGGCCATACCAATTGTGAGAACAATTCCAGCCATACCGGGGAGGGTCAGACGAGCCTCCAGGCCAGCCATGATGGCCATGAGGAAGATGACGTTGAGCAGGAGTGCGGCGACGGCGATAAATCCGCTCTTTTTGTACCACACGAGCATGAAGAGGACCACGAGGAAGGCGCCGATGCCCAGGGCCAGCTCGCCCTTCTGAATGGCGCGTTTTCCGAGGCTCGGTCCCACGTTGAGCTCCATCTCTTTTGTGAGAGGAGCGGGGAGAGAACCGGATTTGAGCGTACCCACAAGCTCTTCAACGTCGGCCAGGACCTGAGAGGCGGTGCCGAAGGAGCCCACGGTGATCTGGACGTTCTCATGGATCTCATCCTGAATAACCGGCGCAGAGGCGACCCAGTTGTCAAGCTTGATAGCCATTTTCCAGCCCTTGTGAGCGCCGGTCATCTCGGCAAAGTAGCGGCCGCCCGTGCGGTTGAAGGTGGCGTTGACCACGGGCCGGGACTGGCGGTCGTAACCGACCTGGGCGTTGATGATGTATTCACCGGTAACCTTGGAGTTCTTGAAGAGCAGCATGGCCCGGAGAATCTTCTGGGAAGTGTGAATACCCTGTGGGTTGACCTTGCGATCTTTTTCGAATCCAATCTCACGACCCTGGGGGATCATGATGCCGGCGGCCACAAGCTCCTTACGGAAAAGATCTTCCATGAGCGCGCGGGCTTTCATGAAGGCCATGGTCTGATCCATGGGGAGAGACTTGGTGGGGACATCGAGCTCAAGATACCATGTCTTCTGGACATCAGCGGCGGTGCGTGCTTTGTAGGAATCTCTGCTGATGACCATTCCCTTGTAGGGACCGCTTTTAATGACGCCAGCCTCGGTGATCTTGTATTTGTCACGGAGATAGCGGCCTACCTCGGCCATGAAAGCGGCCTTGGGTCCGGAATCCACCATCTTGAATTCAAGATGGGCACTCTTCATAATGATGCGCTTGATGCGATCCTGGCTTTTTTTGTCGAGGCCGGGAAGCTCCACAACGACCATATCGTCTTTACGATAGATTTCCGGGGAGGCCACGCCGAATTCGTCGACGCGGTCACGGATGGTCTCCACAGCCCGCGTGAGTGCCTTGGATTCAAGGTTCGAGGCGTAGGTGCCGTCCATGACGTAGTAATAGGTCTTATCCTTAACACCGGTCTGAACCAGGCGGCGTCCATCGTACGCAAGGTAATTGGAGAGTGCCTTCTCCAGTTTCTTGGTGTCGACCGCTTTAAGGAATGTGATCTCCAGACGGTTACCGCGCACTTCCAATTTGAAATGCGCCGACGTGTCTTTGTCCTTCTCTCCGTATTCTTCCATGAGGCGGGTCTTGATGTCGATACCCCAGCCGTCAAGCTGGTCTTCGATAATGATATCGGTATCGATGGCATACTCAAGATGTACGCCGCCGGCAAGGTCGAGTCCACGAAGGACTTTTTTGTTGAAATAACCGTTGAACCATTTAGGCAGTTTCTCTTCGGCGACGAAGGTCGGAAGAAGGTAAATTACTGAGAATATACCAAAAAATCCGAAGAAAACTACACGCCAAAACCATTTACGCTCCATGTTATTCTCCCCGCAATCTACGCGTTATCCTTTTTATTGTTTTTCCCTTTTCTCCTGCCGCTGCCCTTTTCTACGGGAGCGGTTGCGGAGGGGGAAGCTTCTTCGTTGCCCAGGGTCTGTTTTCCCGAAATATGGGATCTGAGAACCCGGACCCTGATCTTGTCGGCAACTTCTACGGTGGCGTATCGATCGGTCAAAGACACGATAGTTCCGAGCAAGCCGCCGGTGGTGATGACGCTGTCGCCTTTACCCAGGGCATTGAGCATGACCTGATGCGCTTTTTGCCGTTTCTGCTGAGGTCTGATGAGGAAGAAGTAAAAGACCACAAACATAACAGCCAGGAGACCGAAACTGGTAAGATTGGAACCCTGGCACCCCGGAGCTTTTTCTTCCTGTTTCTTCCCCTTGGAATCAACCATTACCGTGGACATGCCGTCGGTAGTCTGTGTGGCACTGGCAGATCCACTCTCTGTTTTGGCCACTGGACCCATGCTGGGACCGGCCATTGCAGGGGCTGCAGGCTCGATGGTAGGTGTTTGTAATTTAATGGAAAAACTCAAAATTCCTCCTCAAGGTTGTTAGGAAAACAAACCTTCGTGGGACCTAATAGGTCAGCTTGGTGTAGCAGAGTTAGGACCAAGGGTCAACTACAAGGTGAATACAGTTTTGGAAATGTAAAGAGATATAATCCTAAGGAATGAATATCTAAAGAAAAATATGAAAAATTTCAAAGAACATTGACTTATCTTTCTGTTACCCTATAGTTCTCCATCTTTCCGGGGTGGTAGATGATACCACCTCTCATGAGGCCAGTTGGTAGTGCGATTCAGTGCGATGCAATTGAAAGAAATCCGCCAAGCGTTGAATCTGGCAGATGTTATCGGGCGTCAAGTGAGCCTCAAACTCAGTGGAAATCGCCTCAAGGGGAGGTGCCCCTTCCACGACGAGAAGACCCCCTCCTTTTTTGTCGACGCGGACAAGGGTCGATACTATTGTTTCGGATGCGGTGTCAAAGGGGATGTGTTTGATTACCTCATGGCCATGGACGGGATCTCCTTCTCCGAGGCTGTGGAGCGTGCTGCCTCCGAAGCGGGGGTAGATATCCGTTCCATCGACTCCAAAGAGGAGGAGGAGCTCCGCCGGCAGGAGACCAGACGATCGGCGCTCTATAATATTAATGATAGGGCGTGTCAGTATTTCCAGGATCAGTTATATTCACCACGGGGGTCCACAGCGCGGGAGTATCTTACCGGGCGCGGCATTTCCACCGAGATGTGGGAGAAATACCGTCTGGGATATGCCCCCGACGAGTGGACAGCGCTGTGTAATCAGTTTCAGTCGCCGGCGGAGTACGAGCACGCCCTGGAGGTGGGACTCATCCGGAACCGGCGAAGTGGTGACGGTCAATACGACTTTTACCGGCACCGGGTCATGTTTCCCATCGTGGACACCTCTGGGCGTATCCGGGGATTCAGTTCCCGCATCCTCGATCCCGAGCGCCAGGAGGGGAAGTACGTCAACTCTCCCGAGAGCGAGATTTTCAAGAAGCATCTGGCCCTGTTCGGGCTGTACAACGCGAAGAATGTCATCAGAAAGAGCAACCGGGCGATCCTCGTCGAGGGAAACCTTGACGTGATCACCATGGCGCAGGCTGGCTTCGAGGAGACAGTCGCGCCGCTGGGGACCGCCATAACCGAGAGCCAGATCAAACTCCTCACCCGATTCACCAAGAATGTTGTGCTCATGCTCGATGGCGACTCCGCCGGCAGAGCCGCCTCCCTGAAGACCACCGAGATGATGCTCTCCATGAAGGTGGGGGGCAGCGTGGTGCTCTTGCCCCCGAAGGATGATCCTGATTCTCTGCTCCGTCGGGAGGGAGTCAGCCGGATTGAGGAAGTCCTCCGGATTGCCCAGCCACCCATGGAGACCCTCTTCGCTCTGGTGTTGCCCCCTGTCTCCGCCAGCACAACCGAGAAAATTGCCGCCCTCCAGTCCATCAGCCACCACCTCGAGTCCCTGAGCAACGCCGAGCGTGATCTCTACGCCAGGGAGATCGCGATCCGTTTTGGCATGGAACATAAAATGGTCCTGTCGGTGTTCCACTCATTTTCCCGGGATCACCGCGATGACTTCCCTTCGGGGGGCAGTGAAAACCCCTCCACACAAGAAGTGACCATCGATCCCGATCTCATGGCCTTGCTCCATATAGCCGTTTTGGGTTTCCATGGCGATTCAATCTTGCCTATGGACCAACTATCTGCTATTGGAAACAGTTTTTCTAATTCTGTGGCCATCGATCTGTGGAGAATTATGACGAACCTTCCGAGACCGGTCTCTTCAGAGACCTGGCGGCAAACGCTGGGCCCCTATTATCCTAAATTCATGGAAATAACGCGTTCGTTTTTTGACGAAAAGCACCAAATCATGGATCAAGGAGCCAAGGCGCTGAGAGAGGTTATCTTGTCGCTTCGGAGACGCGGATTAAAATATCGAGTGGAAATGCTGGATTTTGCCATTTTGAGCGCTAAAAAAGATGGCGATAAATCCCGGGTCGAGATCTTGCTCCGGGAAAAACTTGCGTTACAGAAAGAGCGTGTTGAACTCGCAGAGCCTGCAGCCTAGTTGCTGTGGGCATAACATTGATCTGATAAGGATTGTAAATGGTTAAAACTACTAGCACCGAGAAAAGCACTGCTGCGAAAAAGAATACCAAAAAGTCCGAACCCAAGTCGGAAAAAGTCAAGAAACCCAAGGCACCTGCGGTTGCTAAAGAGATCCCCGGCAAAACAAAGGCCCCCAAGGTGAAACCGGAAGATGGCACCAAAAAGAAGAGTCCGGTAGCGGCTTCGCCCAAGAAGGAGAAGGCCCCCGCCACAAAGCCGGGGAAAGCCTCCATCATAAAAAACAGTGAAAAGAAATCCCCCAAAGTCTCAACTGTCTCCAATGTTGAGCAGCCCAAGGCACCCAAACCAATGAAGAGCAAGCCCAAGGCCGAGAAATCGGCGGCCGCAAAGTCCGTCTCCAAAGAATCCGCCAAAGCGAAGCCTTTGAGGGCGGTCCGCGGTTCCACCAAGGCAGCGGTTGAGCAGGTCACCTCCATGGTGTCTGAAATTGTTGCGCCAGCTGCGGTTACACCCGCACGGGCCAGAAAAACACCCCCGAAGAAATCAACTGCCTCAGCGCTGGCGGTTTTGAAGACGACTCAGGAAGAAAAACCGGCCAAAGAAACGAATCGCGGGCGTAGTGCCAAGGCGGTCGCCACGGCCGAGGCTGCTGTCCCTGCAGAAGCTGCATTGGCTGCTGTCACCAATAAAAAGCGTGGCGCCGCGGCTCCAAAACCCGCGAAATCCGCTAAGTCTGAAGAAAAACCCACGCCACTGAAGGTTTCAGCGGCAAAAAGTCCTGCCAAGACACCCTCTTCGGCTGCGGCGGAAACGGAAGAGGGCCTCCTTGAGGAAACCCCTGTGACCAAAAAAGTAAAAGCTGCAGCGAAAAGCGCACCCAAAAGCGCCTCAAAAGCAACACCCAGGTCGGTCGTTGCCAGTAAGTCCCGTGTGAAAGTCACCGACGACGAGATGGACGATGACGACGAATTGGACGACGAGGGTGACGATGACGATTGCATCCTTGACAAGGGTGTCGCCGCCGGGAAGGCCGGCTCCAAGGCTGTAAAGCCTTTTGATATTTATGATGATGATGACACGGTAGATGGCGACTTCGACGAAGATTTTGATTTCGACGAAGACGAAGATTTTGAGAACATGGATGAGGCCACCCGGAAAAAGAAGGCGGGGAAGAAATCCGCTGACCGTGGTGCTGAAGATTTCGTGGCCATGGCCGAGAAGTTGAGTCAGGCAAATGCTGACAAGGCATCCAAGGGCGATGACGAGTTTTTTGACTTTGATTCCGACGCAGACGGGGAAGCGAGCAGCGAGCGCAGTTTCTCAGCTGCCATCGCGAGTCAGCTCTTCTACAAAGGCAAGGAGAAGGGATATATCACCTACACGGAGCTGGCCGAGATAGTCTCCGATGATCTCAACGCCGACCAGGTTGACGAGATTTATTCTATCCTCTCCGAGTCGAGCATCTCCATAGTCGAGAGTGAAAATGAGAAAGAGTCCCCCCTCAAAAAGAGCGCGGTGGATTCGACCCTGGCCCACAGCAATGATCCCGTACGGATGTATCTGAGGAAAATGGGGGAAGTTGCGCTGCTCACCCGTGAGGGCGAGGTCGATATCGCCAAGCGGATCAAGGAGGGCGAGGCCAAGGTCATGGAAGTGGTCCTCAACTCCCACATCGCGGTGGAAGAGATTATCAAACTCGGTGACCTCCTGCGCCGGGGCAAGATGCGCCTGAGAGATGTCACAAAAAAATACGACGACCTCACGGTGGATGCCGATGAGGAGCAGCAGAAGGACGACGTGATCCGGCTCATTGATCGGATCAAAAAAATCAAGAAGGATATGCTCAAATATTCTCTGGTTCAGAAGTCCAAAATAAAGCCGATCTCCGCCATACACACCTTCTCCCGCAAGCGGCTCTCTCCTTTTGAGAAAGCCCAGTTGGAGCTCTTCGAGGCGCTGTGTGAATTGCAACTCACGAAGAAACAGATCCAGGCCTTTGTGGACAAGATGCGCTCCTACCTCACACGGATCGAAGATCTCGAGCGGATCATCAAGAATATCGAGCTGCGGCTCGGGATCACTTATAATGATATAAAAGAAGCCCTCAAGGGAAACAAGAGCCTGAAAAGCCGCCACGGGATGCTGTCGCCTGCCAAATTGGCCGACTACGATCGCCGCGTCCGCGAAGTGAACAAGCATGTGGCCCGGGTTGAGAAAGAGGTGGGGCTCGACGTCATCTCCCTGCGCACCACCTTCCACAATATCATGTCCGGAGAGATCCAGGCCGAGCAGGCAAAGAGCGAGCTGGTGGAGGCGAACCTCCGGCTGGTGGTCTCCATCGCCAAGAAATATACCAACCGCGGGCTGCAGTTCCTTGACCTCATCCAGGAAGGGAACATTGGCCTCATGAAGGCCGTGGATAAATTCGAATACACCCGCGGGTATAAATTCTCCACCTACGCCACCTGGTGGATCCGTCAGGCCATCACCCGCTCCATCGCGGATCAGGCACGGACCATCCGTATCCCGGTTCACATGATCGAGACGATCAACAAGCTCAATCGGGTCAGCCGCATGCTGGTCCAGGAGCTGGGCAGGGAGCCCACTCCCGACGAGATCGCCGAGCGTATGGAGATTCCTCCCGATAAAGTGCTCAAAGTGTTGAAAATTGCCAAGGAACCCATCTCCCTTGAGGCGCCCGTGGGTGATGAGGAAGACAGCCATCTTGGGGATTTCCTGGAAGACAAGAGTGTTATCGCTCCCCAGGAGGCCGTGGTGGCAAGATCCTTAGAGGAGCAGGTCCGCAAGGTGCTCTCCACGCTGAGCCCCAGAGAAGAAAAGGTTCTGCGCATGCGGTTTGGTATCGGCGCCCGCAGTGACCACACCCTCGAAGAGGTGGGTCAGGATTTCTCCGTGACCAGAGAGCGTATCCGCCAGATTGAGGCCAAGGCGCTCCGAAAGCTCCGTCACCCCAGCCGGGCGAAATCCCTCAAGGGCTTCTCCGAGTAATTGCTCCCTGTTGATTTTGTTTTCAGGTCGGGCAGGGGGGCCCTGTGGGTGTTCCCTCGCGCACTCCCTGTGACAACTTTTAACCTGATTTGAACCGTAATGAAAATGAAGAGGAGAGGGCTAGAAGTGAGCAGCGATGCCTATTTTGAAGTTAAACGCGCCGCTGTCCATGCTGGAGCTGGGGATGCCTTTGCCCTGGGCTTCGATAATGCCGCCGAGACCAATGTCATCGCCAGCTGCGCCGCCCATGAAGGTGCCCTCGGCGTTGATGCTGAACCACTGGCCCATGCGGAGCTCAAGCCCGGCTCCGAATTCCAGGGAGGTCTGGGTCGCCTCCTGCTCATAACCGGAGTGGTTTGAGAAGGTGATGTTGTTGAAGACAAGGCCACCTTTGACATAGACATTGAGTCCCTCGGGGCGAATGCCTCCGAAGAACCACAGCGCCGAGGTGGTAAACCGGTTATCAACACGGCTGTTCTCCGGGTTGCAGGATGTGCAGGAGGTGAGGGTGGAGATTGCGCCTTCCACTGCCAGTCTGGGGGTCATCATGAATCTCGCATAGACACCACCACCGGCCAGGCCCCCGTCTTCATAGGAGGAGGAGTCGAACATGACCCCCATGGTCCAGCGGGTGTTGTACACGGGAACCTGGTCGTTTAGCCCCGCTGGAGGGGCGACAACGACGTTGTTGACCGGCGCCGGAGCCACGGGCTGAGGCGGCGCGTAGCGATGATGAACGGGACGTCTGCGGATGATGATGACCCGCGCTGGTGGAGGTGGGGGACAATCAACCACTACACCGATCCCGAAGGGTCCTATACCGACAATGCCACCGCCGCAGGGGACCTGAGCCCTGGACTCGGAGATGGAGAAAAAACTGACCAACAAAAAGAGGGTGCTTATTAACATGGTTTTCATGGTTGCTGCCTCCCAGCAGTTACCGATAGTTTAGCAAATATGGGACGCCTGAAAAGAGGAAGTTGGAAAGATTTTCATTATAGTTGGGAAAACCGGGTCAGATCGGTCAGTTGGGGACCTCTTTGAGGAACCATTTCCAGAAAATTCCCTCGGCTCCCTTGAGTGCCATCAGTTTTATCCGTGCCACGCCGCGGTCGGTGTTCCAGCGGGAGGCCTGCTCGATAATCGGGATGGAGGTGGAGGGTTGGTAGGAGGCGAAGGAGGAGAGATCCTTGTCCCATTTGCGATGCGTATGGGTGATGTGATCCAGCAGACTCGCGTATTTGGGGAGCCGAAGCGGGAGTCTCTCCATGAGGCGGCCCAGCGCGTATAGCCGCCGGCTCAGGGATCGTGCATAGAGGTAGGTGGATTTGTCGAGTTTTGGCGGGAACCTCTTGGTGATGCGGGCCGCCTCAGCGTTAATAAGCTTCACCAGGTTTTGTGGGCTGTAGGAAGCGAGATGCCGTACCCGCAGGAACTCCCAGGCCAGTGCATATTCCGGGACATTCATGGTTCCTCGCAGCAGGGGCAGCAGTTTCTGCTTCTCCCCGGTTTGGACCGCAAGGGCCAGAGCCTGGAGGAAGAAGCGTGGCTCCGAGAGGTTGCCCTTGATCCGGGAGAGGGCATATCGAACCATGTATCTCGTCCACGGGAGCTTTCGGTTGAACCAGTGGGTCAGACTCTCTTCTGCCATGGAAGCAATGGCCAGGTCAGGCTCTCCCACCTGGGAGAGGATCATGAAGAA
>JAHJLU010000741.1 GCA_018821745.1 Myxococcota bacterium
ACCAATAACACCAATAACACGACGACACCCTGTGTCCCCGACCCTTCCGGTTACGAGTGCTCGAACTGTATCGATGATGACGGCGACGGATTCATCGATGGAATGGATCCCGGCTGCAGCTCCCCCGATGACAGACTTGAGGGGAGCTTTTCCACGGATATCCCCGGTGACGACACCAACACCACCATGCAGGACTGCTGGTTCGATGGCAACTCGGGTGGCGGTGACGATGGCTGCGACGTGCATATCTGCTGTATTCTGGACGAGTGCCCCGCCGAGTACCAGGGGAGCTACGACCCGTCCGAATGCGCGACGGCCGTGACCCAGGACTGTGTGGATAACTGTGGCCCCTTCGTGGTCCCAGGTTGTGACTGCTTCGGGTGCTGCACAATCTGCGCCGGCCCCGACTGTTACAACATTTTCATCGGCAGCCCGCGGATCTCGCCGGACTGTGACCAGGATTCCATTGACGATCCCGTGGCCTGCCCCCGGTGTACTCTGTCCCAGGAGTGCGGTGCCCCTTGTGACCCCGCCAACTGTATTCTTTGTCCCGGTCAGACCGAGGCCGATCTTCCCCCCGAGTGTACCGGCGAGTCTGTGTGTCCCAATGACGAGCTCCCCTGTACGGTGTCGGCGGAGTGTGAGGCGGGCGATTACTGCGCGACAGGCTGCTGTATTGCCATACCGAATGTCCAGTAGATTTACTGGCAACATCTGAAAGATTTAAGAAAACAAGAAAATATAAGTGGTAAAAGGAGGGCGGTATCCTATAATATCGGGAGGAGGGTCTATCATGACAGACGAAAGCAGCAGACGACAATTTTTACAGTGGCTCGGGGTGGGAACGGTGGCCTCCCTGAGTCTCTTCTCCTCCTCCTGTGATCACCCGGAGCAGACGGATACTCCCCCGGATATTCCCCCGGATCCAACCCCGGTGAAGCCCCCACGGGAGAATTCTGTCCTTGGCAAATTTCCCTTTCATCCCAACGGGCCCGAGGACGCATCCCCGGTGACCTGGCCCGTGCGCACGGTGGATCTTCAGGACCTGGACGCCATCATCAACTCCTGGACGCTCAAGGTGGGGGTCAAGGGAATGCGCGCACTCAAGACCTACACCTTTAAGCAGCTGGTGGCGCTTCCGCGGACCAACATGCTGGTGGATTTTCATTGTGTTGAGGGGTGGTCTGTGCAGGACATTCCATGGAACGGCGTCCACCTCTCCACCATTCTGGAAGATATGGGGTACGGACCGAGGCATCCCTACGTGACGTTCCACACAATCGGAGGCCGGTACAATGAGTCCCTTCCCGTGGAACAGGCGCTGGAACCCAAGACGCTCCTCGCATACGGCGTGGGCGGCTATACGCTCCCCCTCAAGCGGGGTTTTCCCCTCAGGCTCGTGATCCCGAAGCTTCTCGCCTACAAGAGCGCGAAATATGTGGATACCATTGAGTTTGCGAAGGAAAAGGAGAACGGGTTCTGGGTGGCCAGAGGGTATCCCTACGAGGCGGTGGTCAGTGAAGACCGCCTGCGGGAGGGGAAATACTGAGTCTACTTGCAGCCGGGGAAAGAGGTCACAAACTTGATCTTGTAATCAGGGAAGGAGGTGACCTTCTGGACTTTGTAGTCGGGAAAGGAGCTGACGATTTTCCACAGCCCCGGCTTATCCGCGAAGGAACTGACGATTTTCACTTTGATATCGGGGAAGGAGCTCACGACCTGGACCTTCACATCGGGAAACGAAGTGACGTATTTGATCTTGCCATAGAGCTGGCATTTTCCCGGTTTCCCCTTGGCCTGGGCTGCCTGACACAAAGCGAGCTCCATTCCGAACATCTGCTTCTTGGAGAAGAGCTGCCAGCTGCTCTGAGGCGCGGCGCTCAGGGAGATAAACGTAAATATAACAAGGGAGGAGAGGAAAAAGACTGATTTCATCTGTTTAATGCCTTTCTGTTGAGAACTGGTGAAACTGTAGCAGGTACGCAGGGGAATACCAGAGAATTCATTCTTTCTTCCGGGGGACGCCGGGATTCATCACCGGGACCCGGCGTGTCGACGCTCAGAGCAGCCGGAAGGTGCCTCCGCACATATGCTTGAGCAGACTGCCCGGCTCGGGATCGTGTCCTGCGAGGACTGTCCGGGTAAACATGGTGAACACCGCGGTGAGATGATTGCCCATGAGGCAGTCGGCACTGATGAGGTACACAGAGGTCCCGGTCAGGATGGTAAAACTGACGTCTCCCTTTGTCTCCATGGGGCTCGATTGAGAGTATTTCTCGTAACGCAGAGTGAACGCCCTGTGGGCAGCGTGGAGGCTCCTGTAACGTTGCCGTGTTATGGAGAAGCGCCGGGTAAAGTGGCGTCGGGTTTTTTGCTTTTTATCCCTTCGCTGGGTGAAAAACCAAAAGTTTTCTTCGGTGATTCCCCGCTCCATGTAGGGGGTTCCGCCACGCATGTAGGCCTGTTTTCGGGTCTGGATTTTGTATCGTGATCGGAGGGAGTCAGCCAGCGCTCGTATCCGGTGGTGCTGCGCACCCTGGTTGTAGTGTTTTGGCGTGACTACCCGTTTAACCTTTTTTTTGCAGCCCGCGATCAAGGCAACTGCCACCAGGAGGGCCAAAACATAACTGAGGGAAGAGACTGGTTTCACGGAATCTCCTGTGGAGGTGATGCCACAATGGGTAAAAGATCTAGAGAAAGGGGGTCTCTGCGGACTTCTTCGTGATGTCACGCAGCAGCTCGGGGGCGACAGTTACACCGCACCCGGGATTGCGTCGGAGCACTTCAAGGGTACCCGAGCCACCCTCATTGGGTACAAGCGGTGCCTCGGTGATATCGGAGAGGAGGAACTGGGTCGCGAAGTTGCCTTCATGGTGAATAAAGGTCCCGTGTCTGGCGGCCAGAATGCGAGTGAATGCTGTGAGCAGGGAGCTTTCCCCGGGACTGCTCCCCAGGGCAACCTGCCAATTTCGCTTCTGGGCTTTTTTCGCCAGTTTGCCCACGGTGAAAAAGCCTCCGTTTTTCGATATGGACAGGTTCACCACACCCGGGGGGCAATGATCCATGCACCAGTCCAGACTCTGTGACGTGACAACGGACTGATCGAGAATAAAGGATATCTCTCCCTGATATGCCTCCATGAGCGCCGGGATCGTCTCGAGATCATCGGCAGGGAGCGGTTGTTCCACTACGCGCAGGTCCATGTTCAGCAGCTTCTCTATGATATCGGGAGCGGTCTCTGCCGTGAGCCGACCCTCGAAGTCGACGATGATGCTGACGCTGTCGCCGGTGCGCTGGACCATCTCTTTGAGGAGGATCATCTCCCGCTCCAGATCCCTCCCCATGGCGAGCTTGACGCTCGAATATCCCTGGGCAGCGATGGTGTGCAGCATGGAGAGGGCGAGCCCCCTTCCCGCCAAGGGAATGGTCGGTGTGTAAGCGATGGATTCCGTGGCCATGGGACCGAGCATTTCCACCAGAGAGAGGCCCTTTTCCCGGCTCAGGAGATCGAGGAGTCCCGAGGAGAGGAGGGCGATTTCCGCCAGGAGGGGGCGTGGGTTTTCCATTTTCTGCCGGTACCAGGTGGTCAGGGCGGTCACGGAGCTGTCGATATTGTCGGCGGAGTCGTAGGAGAATGTAATAAGCCGCGGGAGAATCTCCCGGAGATTTTTTGTGATCTCGGCTGCTTCTGTGTTGTGCTGCTGACAGGGGATAGCTTCACCCCAGCCGCTGATGCCATCGGAGTTCTGGAGCTGGAGCAGCATGGAGGTTTCGGCCCTGCCCGGCAGAACGCGTGAACTGAAGACCTGCTTGAAAGGCGGCGAAATCTCCCGGATTCTCCAAAGAGCCAGGGAGTTTCTCAACATTACCGTATCTGAGTTTACGCCAGAGGATGATGACATGGTCGCTCGTTCCGAAAAGAGCCGCTATAATGGCACGGATTTTCTGCAAATTCAACTTATTAAATCAGGAGCGCCCTGGGGCCTCATGGAAGGGCGGGAGGAGGTGGAGATTCCAGGAGTTCCCTGACCTTGTCGGTGAATCCCTTGACAGAGAAGGGCTTCTGGAGAAACTCGCTGCCCTCTCCCAGTAAATTCTCACTCTCGATGATCTGGGCAGTGTAGCCGGACATGAACAGAATTCTCAGATCGGGCATTTTCGCCTTGAGCGCTGAAGCCACACGGCGACCGTTCATGTCGGGGATGACAATATCGGTGATGAGGAGGTCAATTCTGGTGGTGGATTTATGCGCGAGCTCCAGGGCTTCCCGGCCCGTGGAGGCGACCAGAACATGGTAGTTGTTGCGCTTGAGCACCGTGAGGGCCATTTTCTGCATGGAGGGGTCGTCTTCCAGCAGCAGGATGGTTGGTCCGGTGGTTTTCTCCAATTTCTGGCCAGCCTGGCCATCGTGACCTGTCGGGAAATATCGGGGAAACAGCAGGGAGAAGGTTGTACCCATGCCTTCGGTGCTCTGGGCATCAATGTAGCCTTCGTGCTGCTGGATCATCCCGTGGACAGTGGCCAGACCGAGCCCGGTGCCGCGCTGGCGCTCTCTGGTGGTGAAGAAGGGATCGAAGACGCGTGGCAGGGCATCCGGGGAGATCCCGCATCCGGTGTCACTCACAGTGATTTTGACATGGGGCATCCCGGGCTTGAGGAGTGGAAGGGTCTCCATGTCCTGGGCGCTCGCCGGTGAAGCGGTAATGGTGAAGAGTCCGCCGTTGGGCATGGCCTCCTGGGAGTTGACGGCCAGATTCAGGATAATATGGTGGAGCTGGTTTTCATCTCCGAGGATCTGGAGCGAGTCATCGGTGAAGGATGTCTGGACCGTGATGTTCTCGCGGAGTGTCCTTTTTACGAGATCCATGATGGACACAATGGTCTCTTTCACCATGAGAGGTTTCTTCTTGAGCTCCTGCTTGCGGGAGAAGGCCAACAGCCTGGCGGTGACATTCTGAGCCTGTCTGGCCGCGTACTGGATCTCCTGGAGCATGTCGTTGTATTCTGTGTCCAAAGAGAGCTCATCGAGCATAATCTCGGTGTATCCCAGGACGGGGCTGAGGAGATTGTTGAAGTCGTGGGCGATGCCACCGGCCAACAGCCCAATGGACTCAAGTTTTTGCGCCTGAAGAAGCTGTGCAGAGAGGCTCTCACGCTCTTTTTGCATGTGACTCTCCTGGGTGACATCCCTGAACACCATGGAATATCCCAGCAGAGTGTTGTCAGAATCGGTCAGGGGTGAAGCGCTGACGTCCCATACGGTCCCGTCGGGGCTGGGGTTCCGGGAACGCACCTCAGTGAGGGTTCTCCCCGCTTCATCCGCGGGGCAGTTATTACACACGTTCTCTGATTTGCAGATGATTGCCTGGCAGGGGATTCCGGCCAGCTCTTCCTGGGGTTTCCCCAGATATTGCTCGGCCGCCCGATTGCACCACTTGAGTTTTTTATCGGGGGTGAGATAAATGAACAGCTCCTCCATGGAGTTCATGAGGAGCGCTTTCTCCCACTCGCTTTGGGAGAGCTGCTCTTGTGTGGAGCGCCAGTGGGTGATGTCCATTATCATCCCCGTGGCGAAGTCGATTTTTTCTTTGTCGGAGTCCAGGGGGATTCCCCGGGCCCGGGCCAAAATCCAGATGGAACCTTTGGCGGGGTGGTTGTATTCCAGCACCTCATCGAAGATGAAGGGCGGGCTCGCGGAACGAATGATTGAAGCCTTGATCCGCTCGCTGTCCCGGGGGTGGATGTTCAGGAACCATGACCGGAAGTCCAGCATCTGCTCCTCGGAGATCCCGAGGATCTCCATGATGGAGGGGCTCACGTGGGTGATAACGGGATCAAAGGGCGTGAGCGGATTCTCCATACGGTAGAGCGCATAATGGGTGGGAGTGCTCACCAGCGCCTCAAAATTGGCCCGCTGCTGTGTCTCGGAGAGGCGTGTGGTCATTTCTTCGGTAACATCCCGGGCGCTGCCGTAGGTGCCGATGAGCTGCCCTTCGTCGGAATAGAGGGGCCTTGAACAGTCCCGAATCCAACGGATCTCGCTGCTCTTCGTCCGGATGCGGGCGTTTGTGCAGGAAATCTCGCCACTGGTGATACGTTCAATATGGGCCTTGATCGCGTCGTGGTCCTCAGGGTGGATAAGGACCGGCCAGCCCCCTATTTCGTGGAGCTCTGCGGGATCATAGCCCGTGATGGCGGCAAAGCCACCGAAGGACCAGGCTGGCTTCATGGTGCCATCTGCCTCGAAGAGGTTGCAATATCCGTAGTCACAGTTGAGTTCAGCTAAATGGCGGAAATTGTGTTCCAGGCTCTTTGTTCGCTCCAGCTCATCGGAGCATTGCTCCAGCTGTGTCTCGAGACGGACAATATAACGGAGCAGATCCTGTGTGCCCATGCGCTTGAGTTGATCCCGGGGGATCAGTTGCAGTTCATTTCGGGGCGTGTTTGTGTTGCCGAAGTCGGACATGAGTAAAACCTTTAGTTTACTGAAAGGTCAAAATAGCACACGGGGAAAACCATTCAAGGGGAAAACAGGGTGAGCATAAAATATTTTATGGGGTTTTCCATCACCCGACCCCACGGGATAAGAACTACTGCTCAGGAAACAGCACAGCCTTCTGCGCAATAATTTCGGCGCAGGTCATGCTCGTCTCGACAGGGACATACATAAAATTACTCAGGGATGGATCCGCGTGGGTCACCGACTCCGGAGTGGTGTTCAGAATCTCGGTGGAGGCGCCGAGGGTTATCTGGGAGCCCTCCCAGTCTACCAGACCCGTAAAACCTTCAGTGGAGGCGATGCCCGAGGTGAGGTGTGTCCACTCCCGGGAGATGATGTAAAGCTCTCCGGTCAGCATGCCGGTCATGCGCACCGTGAGACCCGGGTGCCCGTCCTCATCCTGATCAAAGACCCGCGGATCGGACGCCTCGGTGGGAAGCTCCTCCTGCGGGATATCCGTGAGGTTAACTCCCTGGACCTGCCAGTACTCTGGCTGGACAAAGCGGTGCCCCTGGGGTGTCGCTTCAAGGAACGCGGGCTTGGGTTCCATGGACATGGACTGGACGAAGGCTTCAGGGATAACGGTGGTCTGTATTTCCGTGTCAGCTTCGATGATTATCTCGCAGGTCTCTTCAAGGGCAATGAGGTTGGTCCCGTCCTGGGATATTTCAACCCGCAGATAGTTGATATGGAAGGTATCCACCGGGCCGATCATTGGGTAATTGATGGTGGAGGCAAGGATCTGCTTCTGAGCCCAGGTCCCTGCCAGCAGGGGCGGTGGATCATTGTTCCAGACAACATCCCCATCGGCGTCGGAGGCGTCGGAGCCACCATCGGTGAGATTGTTTTGCGCGTCGGGGCCGCCGTCGTTATTCCAGACGTACTCCGTTGAGGATGACTCACAGCCCGAGAAGAGAATAAATAACAATATGAATATAGCCGAGCGCATGGTGATGATTCCTTGGTTTATTGAAGCCCCCGGGGAGGCTGTCCGGAGAATTGTAGCATATCAGGTCCCTGAAAAACACTCGTCAGGTTATTAAAAGTCAGTAATGTTGTGAAGGAGAGTATTGTAAGACAGCCAGTCAGGTGCCCCATGCCACTCCCATTCTTGACAAAAATCATCCTTGGGCTAGGTTGTGTCGTCCGGGGATTTTCCCCACGGGAGCGACGCTCCCCCACCAAGGAGATGAGACCATGGAACTCTCAACAGTCAGACACTCGCTGGCCCATGTTATGGCCGCTGTTGTCACCCAAATGTATCCTGACACCAAGCTGGCGATTGGCCCCAGTATCGATAACGGATTTTACTATGATTTCGATTTCACCCAGGAGTGGAGCGGAGAGGCCCTCAAGGAGATTGAGAAGCGGATGAAGAAGTTCATTGGCCGTAACTTTCCCTTTGAGCACTATACGCTCCCCGTTGATGAGGCGCTTGAGTATTACACCAAGGAAGAGAACCCCTATAAGATTGAGCTTATTGAAGAGTTGAAGGCCAAGGGGGAGACCGAAATCGGGTTCTATCGCGTGGGCGAATTTGTGGACATGTGCAGAGGTCCCCATGTGGAGTTTTCCAAAGAGATCCCCATGGGGTTCAAGCTGGACAAGACCGCAGGCGCGTACTGGCGCGGTGATGAGAAGAACAAGATGCTCACCCGTATC
>JAHJLU010000742.1 GCA_018821745.1 Myxococcota bacterium
GCGGCGCGGGGCTCAGTACTCCACTGTCCCCACCGCGGAGGAGTCGCCCATAATGTGGTCCACGATATAGGTCACCCCATTCTCGTCTATACTGAAAAACTCCCATGTTTCTGGATACTCTTCAATTCGTGCCATTTTTTTCCCGCGGGAGACAACCGAGGGCTCCTGGTCGTTCTCATCCCAGAAGAGAATATCCCCTGACTGTGTCAGTCCCAAAATGCGTACCATCCCCGTGCCATGGGGCATTCTGAATGAGATCTGGGCCAGGGGAGTGGTCTGGTTCTTCAGTGAAAATCCATGGGGATCAATCTCCCGGTTTTCTGAAATACGGTGGCAGGTAGCAATTCCCATCTCATCCAGGTAGCATAAATAATATTCGCTGAGTATGACCCCGACTATTGGCGTTGGATGAAAGAACACCACTTCACCCCCGAGCGGGAAATTCCAGCAGTAAAGAAAAGAATCAAGGCCGATACCGCACAGGGATCTACTATTGAATGTGGCAAATTGCAAGGAGAGGTCGTACACGCCTTTGCTGATGGTGGACCATGTATTATCCAATTCCTCCAAATATATCTTATAATCAGCGGTAACGAGGAGCAGCTTGTCTGGCCCCGGCATTCGATCCGTCCCCGACCCGGCCGAGCGCTTGGCGATATACGAGGACTTTGGATACTCATCGGTCGGCACTAGGACGAGATCCTGATTCCATTGATAAATCTGCCCATAGGAATCAAGCACCAGCGGTTGGTATTTCCAGGTCGTTGTATCGATCAAGAGGCCCTCTCCTTCGCCGGTGGATACGCCTTCATTCCACCTGGAAACAGACAATCGAAAGACCTCTCCCTTCGCTACTAATTTTCCACGGAAAATGACGAGAGGGCCATCAAGCAGATTCGGTGAGGGCACATCGTGATGCTTTTCCTTTCCACTGACAGTATAGTTGCAGGACATCGCCATAAAAGCCGTGAATATCATTGCGTACCGTTTCAAGGGGACATTTTTCATCTTTTTCTCCTTTTGGGGAACCTCGGCATCTTCATTACTCCAGTGTGCCCAAATCAGAAAAGTGGTGCACTTTTTTACAAATTTTTCATGCACTCTCAATCGCTATCCCAGGCTGTTCGGCTCCCCTTGATATTGTTATGATTTTTTCTTCAGAGAACGTTTTTTCCTCAAAGTAGTCTGGTGAAAATGTAGTTGACGGGGCTTTTATGCCACACTCGATGTGCTCTGGCGATCCCTCTCGAGCAGATTTCCAACCGCCTGATGACCCTCCCACAGGTTCCCCGCACCAGCCCTATTTTTTGGCCTCCCCACCCAGCAGGCGGGTCTGAAGCCGCGAAAATACCAGGAGAGCCGTTATGGCACCGACAAGGGCGAAGGTCATGTCCCACTGGGCGTCCCACACATCCCCCTGGGTGCCCAGGAAGGCTTCGGCTGACGCACCGATGGCCACGGTGTACCCGAACTCAATGAGCTCGTACATGGCGCTGATTGCGAGGGCAATGGAGACGACAATGAAGTTCAGCCATTTTCCGGGCTGAAGGGGGGAAGTCCGAAGGAGCACCTCCCGCACCAGCAGGGCGGGGATAAAGCCCTGAAAAAAGTGCCCGATACGATCATAGTGGTTTCGGGAGAACCCGAACCAGTCCATCATCCAGAACCCCAGGGGCACCTTGGCGTAGGTGTAGATGGCCCCCACACACAGAATAAGGCTGTGAAAAACCAGCCACGCATACATAAAAGTGGTGAGCCGACTTCTCTTGTAGGTATAGATGAGGATTGGCAGCCCAAGGAGTATGGGAAATGTCTCCAGCACCCAGTTGAGCTTGTCGTGTGCAAAAATCAGCGAGAACGCAAGGAGCAGCAGGGTTGTACCCAGCAAAGCCAGCGGAGCACGAGTCGTTTTATCCATCATAATTCGTCAAAACCTCTGCAGTTAACCAAACCACATTTTTCAGAGACTGTCGAGCCCGCCCACTGATTCTGGCCACCGCAATGCCACGCTCCCGACACTACACCGCCTGGCTCACCCCGCTCTCGCGTCATCTCTTCAGAGACTCACACCAGCTCCACACATACGCCAGTAGCGCCCGTCCGGATCTGTGCCGGGGAGGGGTGTTATCACCGGCGGCTGGCGGGGGGA
>JAHJLU010000743.1 GCA_018821745.1 Myxococcota bacterium
CAACCCCTAACCCCGCCTCACCCTCCTGTGCCCCCCCCCCGATAAATCATTGATCCACGGTTCCCCTGGAGGCACCGGAGCTGACCCCCTATCCCATGACCACGTTGGGGATTCGACAGAAATGGGGGGCTTCACCGAAAGCCGGCACGCACACTTTACTGGGGCGGGACACAGAACCCTTGCCGGGAGGGAGCGGTCTCGGGACCAAAGGTTGTGGGAAGCTGGTGGCTGTACGAATAGAATCTGCTTCTGGTGAGACAGACAAAGGGACCACCCTCCAGATCGGCGCAGAGTGCATTGTCCTCAAGGACTTCCGCGTCACATTTTCGGCGACACGCCGTCACCGGTTCAGTCAGGTCAGTCTCGTGGAAGGGATCGGACATCACACAGGCGGCGTCCGCGGCGCATTCGGAGACTTCGGCATTTGGGTCACATGCTTCGCCCAGGCTTTTGGGTGTGGTGGAGACAGGGCTGCACACGCCTTGCAGACTCCCCTTCAGGTAGGGGAGGCATGCGGTACCCACTGGACACGGCAACCCGGAACGGGTCTGGTCGTTACTCAGCAGATCACAGGCGAGAAGCCCGGCAGTGGTGACAGCATCGACACCATCAAACATGGGATAACAGTACCCAAAATCATTGATGGTGTACCCGTTTTCATAGCTGCTGGGATTCAGATAGATGTCGAGCTGGCTCAGACAATTGTAGTGGTCCGGACAGGTGTCGGGGCGCAGGCCCGAAAAAATATTCCGCCAGTCACAATAGTTCCTGCAGGTCCCTGTCAGCGGGTCCTCCGCGCTGGGAATGCACCACCCCTGATAACACATATCATTGAGGTGATAATCCATCTGTCCGCCCGTGATCGTGGGGTCACAGGACTGCCCCTGACGACGCATCCCGACGAGAGTACAATTGGATTGCGCATCCATGGCAAGACCAAGTTTGACACAGTTCCCCTGCTCACCACCCACGCCAAGACATGGACTGTATGCCATCATACATCCGGGGGTCCCCATGCAGGCGCCGTTTGCATCACCCTGCGTGTCCACACAGTAATCATTCAGGCCGCAGTCCAGCGGCGCCTCGCATGTTGGCCAGCAATAGTATCCCCAGGTACTCAATTCAACACACCCCACGGGACGATTATCCTCGGCGCAGCAAACCGTGGTCCCCGGCGTACACGGATCGCCAATCTGGCTGCCGGCACAGGCAGGGTCACAACCGCTCACATCCAGCGTGCAGTCGCTGGCGCACCCGAGGGTTCCACCCTGGGGATACCCGATACTCTCGCAGGTCAACCCAGCGGGTACGGTCCCGTCGCAGCGCTCTTTGGGATCAAGAATGCCATTGCCGCAGGTCTCTTCCTCAATACAGGAAAGCGTATCGAACTGGCATGAGTCATCACACAGGAGCGAACCCCCCGCAAACCCCAGTGCCTCGCAGGTCTCTCCACCCAGCTCACCATTCTCGCAGTCTTCCCACCCCATGGCATTGCCATCCCCGCAGGTAATGGGGATCACGCACAATGAGAGATCAAAAAGGCACTCCGCATCACACGCGAGGGTCCCCATCTCAAAACCAAAATCCCGGCAGGTCTCGGAAAAGTCGCCCTCCTCACACTCTTCACCCTCCTCCAGCTGCCCATTGCCACAAACAGCCTTACTGCACCCGGACTCATCAAACACACAATCCTCACTGCACGCCAAATCCCCCTTTTCAAACCCCCTCGACGCGCATGTCTCCTGCGCCAGATCCGTGCCATCACACGCTTCCCCCGCCTCCACAGCGCCATTGCCACAGACTGCCTTGGCCGTGTCATCATCACAGGCGCTCCACTGCAGCACCCCCAGCAAAAATGAACCAACCCATATCGACCGAATCAGTTGTGCTTTCATTACCGTTTCTCCCTTTATGGAACAACTCTACCACGCATTTATAAAAATTCCAGACCCTATTCTCTGCTCCTCCCCTCTCCATGATTGCAGCATCTTGCGTACGAATCGAGGAGATGCCCATGTGTACTGAGTGGGTGGCGGGCGCTGTGGTGTTCCTGCTGTGCCCGCCCAAACTGCCCAGCCCGGGGTCCGGGTGTGCTCAGGGCTGGTATTCAACGGCACCGATGTCTGCAACGGAACTGTTTTTGTCGGTGGTGGCGGGATCGTCAACGCGCAGAGAGCCATAGGCGTCGTAGGTTTCAGCGTAGCTGGCTATTGCCGCGTCAATGCATGGCGAACCGGTCAGGGGGGTGAAGTCGTACTCCGATGGGTTTTTAAGCCCCGGGTTAATTTTAATGACATCATCGCCGGCGGTGTCATCCATGCTGATGTTCCCCCTTCGGGTTGAGGGGGAGTAATAAAACAACAGGAGTTGATCGGCGGAGGTGCCCCAGACAATGGAATTGTAGATGTCAGCTCCGCCCGCCCACATGGCTCTCCCATAGGTGGCGGTGTTGTTGTAAAATGTGCAGTGATAAAATCGTCCGGCGTTCCCATCGGTTCCAGCGCTTATGGCCCCGCCCCAGTTGGCGGAGTTCTGGTAAAAAACGCAGTTGGTTGCGGTGAAAGATCCATACTCTGCGTCTACTGCACCGCCCTTTTGCGAATCGTTTGAGAAGAAAAAGCAATTGGTGGCATGGACTGACCCCCCATTAATGTAAATGGCGCCTCCCCTCTGGCTGGAACCGTTGCTCATAAACAGCGTGTTTCGCATTTCAATGATGGCGCCATCGGCATTGAGCCCGCCCCCGGAGCTCCTGCTTCCTCCGGTGATGACCAG